>JBDTBI010000056.1:0-6378 GCA_039924215.1 Acidobacteriaceae bacterium | reverse complement strand
TTCGTAAAGGAGATCACCCGACTTCCCGGGCTTCGGTCTATCTGCCAATTGGCGGGAACCATGACGGTGAACGTCCCAGCCGGGTCGGTATACAGGTTTTGCGCCTGTAGCAGTGGGGCTGCGCTGCAGAAGCAGCAAAGCGCTATGAAGACCAGAATCGACGCTAAAGGACCGGTGCAGTTGCGCTGCTGGTGAGACTCGCGCCGGTTAGCAAGAGAAATCGTGATGAAGTCGGAAATGAGTGCTTGCATATGAGGTGAAATCTCCTGCTTGGTACGCGTCATCTCGAAGAAAAATGTGTCACGGATCGAACGGCTCGTGCTTTTTGGCCAGACTGCCATCGATGTTCCAGAAACCGCTGCAGGTGGATCGAGCGAGTTTCACGGTGCTGAGGTTGCTGTGACGCATTTTTCTATGGGATGACGCGTACCAGTCAGAGGATGGAACTGCCCGGCTTGCAGGACTCCGCTCAAATCCTTTGCGGCAAGGACGGGCAAGCTCGCCAGGAATCGAAATGCAGGGAGGCAGGAAATGGATCTGAAGGGGATCTTTATGAAGCACAAAGGGTTGATTTTCAGTGCCGCGGCAGTCATCGCGCTAATCCGTGTATCCGCGTGTAACAGCCAACAACGGAGCAGTAAGGCGGCAGCAAATCAGGGCGACACCCAAAAACATGCCGTCGATGTTGCTTGGAGTCACACGGTACCGAGGGAGGTAAAGGACCCGGCCTATGGAATGACGGCGTTTACCGTCGATATCCCGGTCGGGTGGAAGTTTGTGGGAACGATCCTGCGTCCCAGCGGATGCCATGGACCGGCATTCCCGTCTGCCGGACTGTCGTACACGTCACTGGTCCCGATGGGATTACGGCATTTGAGAAATTGCCTGGCGTGTCCTGGACGTGGACGAGCAATGGATCCAATATGCTGGGGTCGAAATGTCCCTCGAATGTCAACATCGATACAGCGGACGCTTTTCTGCTGAACATCGCCATCCCAAATCTGCACCCGACTGCCAAAGTGGTGGCGGTATTGCCGAATCCGCCATCCATGCAGGACGCGATTGCAAAGGATAATGAGCAGGGTGCGGCACATCTGCGATCCTTCAGGCAGCAAGGGCGGGTGATAAATGACTTTGGAAGAGTTCTTATTGAATATGAGCGCAATGGCAGCCTGTGGAGGAAGTTGTGGGGGCAACGATCTACTGTCTGGAAACCCAGTTCCCGACAATGCAGCAGCCGTACACGCGACGCACCTGCCGCTCGATGGGGACGGGCATGAGCGTGCTCCCAAGGGGTATCTGAATGCGCTAAAAGATGTTCCGGCCCCCGAAATCGACAAGGACGGGGATGCCCGCGTGACCCAGGATATGAGAGGCCAGTTCCATCAGATGCAAGCAGCTAGCGACCGGCAATTCCAGGCGATCCAGCAGCACTTCCAGCAGCAAACCCAGCAGATGCTCAAGAAGGGTCGGCAGTTCCAGGAGCAGCAACGGAACAGCACGGATCGGGCCATGCAGTCGGATGCCAATAACCAGAGAGCTATAGACGATGCGGGGCATCAAGCCGCGCTCCAGCGCTGGATCGGCAGACGTTCATCAATCCAAACAACGGCCAAAAGATCGAAGCCAGCAGCGAGTATAACCACCAATGGATTTCGTCCGATGGCCAGACGCTGATCCAGAACCAGGATCACTCCTTTGACCCTAATGGAACGGTCTATGCGGGGAGCCAGAGCTGGACCGAACTGGTTCCGCAATAATCGCACCAGCGAGAGGGCTGGCGGTCGCGAGCCCTCTCGATTTGCTTATGTCCGCTCGTAGGGCCCATCTTTCCGTTCTCCACCGTGCCAACGCTCGATAACTGTGCTGCATTTCTCGTCAGCATGCCGCGTACCAGACAGAAGAATATTCACCTCATCGTATTGAGCCAGCCATGAGCCGGCTCCATACGAGAAACGAGAACTGTATGTCATCGAATTCAGAGCAGAAGATTCCAGACCAGGCCCTCCCAGGGACCGCGCCGTCCTACACGCTATTCGACTCCCGCGCGGTTGCGCTGGCTACGCTCTTCGGCACTCCCGCTGCGGGAAGTTCTCTCATGGCAATCAATTACCGTCGCCTGGGACAGCCGAGCAAAGGCGTGATCGCGCTGGTGATTGGACTTGCCGTCACTGGATTGGTGATCCTTATCTCGTGGCATCTTTCGCAAAGTCTCACGTTTCCAATCGCTCTTGTGCTGCTGTTTGCCATGCAGCGGATCGCGCTGGCCCTGCAGGGTCCGGCAGTCCGGGAACATGTGCAGCGCGGTGGCCAACTGGGATCGAAATGGCGGGCTTTCGGGATGGGTGCAGCCTGGTTTACTGTGATTCTTCTCGCAGTGTTTACACCTGTCTACGCCAGCAACAATTCAACAAAAGAACACGCCAGCGCGTCCACCCGAGAGCGCGAAGAACGCCGATCTCCCGCGTGCGCTCGAACACCGACATCGCCATGGTATTGGCGATGCCGAAGATGCCGATGAGCAACGCGATGGAGGACGTACCCCAGGCGGTAGCATGTGCCAGGACGACCAACTGTTGCTGGCGCGCGTCGCCGCGGGAATGGCACGCAGACCGGGCAGGGCGGCCTCGATCGCCGCCTGTGCGCGTTGTATATATTGCGTTTGCGATACGCCCCCTGGCGGTGGACGGAGCCGAACGTGAAGCGCCGTGACCTTTCCCTGCAGGCTTGCGAGCTGCTGTAACTGATCGAGAGGCATAATAACCGCGCCTGCTACAAGCGCGGAACCGCCGTGATAAAGACCGGTTACGGTGAAGGCGGAGCCTTGAATCTCAAGCGTTTCGCGACTTTCTTATTTAGATTCTCGGCAAGAAGGTCTCCCAAAATTACTTCGGGCTGGCCATCCCTGAAACGCCGTCCAGATTTCATAGTGAGTGAATTAAATTCGTAGGAATCGGCCATCCAGCCATAGACCAGTGCTTTGATCTCAGGCGTGAGGTCCATCATGTTGAGGATCATGGGCGACACCTGCGCAACGACGGGCAATCCTTTGATCTTCGCTCCGTCGGACTCGTCCACTGAGGTGTTTAGGAAGGTCTTCTGGACCACGTCAATGTCGGTCCCACTGCTTTCATAGAGGAGCAGCCACTCGTGCTCAAAAGATCGAGAGAAGCCGAGCAAAGCAACAAAAGCGCCGATACCGATGCTGATTCCGCAGAGCGTGAGCAGAGTCCTGAACCGTCTTCGCCAAAGGTTTTTCCAAGCGAACTAGGGGAGTGATAATTGTATGGTCATAAATTTTGGGAGTCTTGATCTTCTCATTGGTACGCGTCAAGCAGCCTGAAAATGCGTCAACAAGCCGAAATAATTCCGCGGAACCCGGAAAGTAAGAACCCGTCAGGAGCTTTTGCCGAGCGTCTGGTGAAGCTATAGCCAGAAAGCAGTACGCAGCTGAGTGCTGATTCCGAATTAGGTCCTTTGCTTGGTAAGGCTTAAGAGGCTATTTGAAAGCTAGATGACCGCTTAGGAGTACGTGCTCGATCTCCATCCGCCGCGCGAAGCCACGCACATGCGGAAAGACTCCTTCATCCATATTTTATGAGGCGTTCCTCCTGCGTTTAGCGCGATATAAAGTGTATACCTAAATCCTTCGGGGGTACCTCCATGTCCACATGCACTCGCCTCACGCTGATCCTCATCGCGCTCCTTCCGCTCGCCGCTCCAGCGCAAACCCCCTATGCCAGTCCCGACGGCCAATTCACCATCATCGTTCCCTCTGGCTGGGAGGTCGAACCCGATCCCACCATCTCCAACCTGGTCAACTTCCGCGACGGAGCCGTCACCGTCGCCATCCTTGTCTCGCAGCAGCACAAGAGCAACGCCGTGTCCGCCCAGCAGTTCATCGACGACAACCAGCAGGATCTCAAAGCTCAGTGCCCCACCTTCCAAAACCGCCAGTCCGGCCCCTCCACGCTCCTCGGTTATCCCGCATTCACCGCCATCGACACCTGCAGTGACCCGCGTTCCCCGCCGTGGCCGAGAATTTCGCCACTGTCACCCCCGACTACCTCCTCATCGGCTTCACCATCATCTCCCCACTCTCCCGCTACTATGAGATCCTCCCGCAGCTCGACGCCATTCGATCCAGTCTCCGCCTCACCAACCATCCCACATCCGCATCGCCCAAACACAGTTCACTCGGCTCCGACGCTATGACCGACCTTCGCAAAGCCTGCCTCGTGGGTGCCTTCACTCAGGAAGATTGCGCTCGCCGCATTGGCATCCTCCTCGGCAAAGAAGATCCCGGTCCCACATCCTCCAGCACCGCAACCATCTATCGCGACGCCACCGGCCGCTTTACCGTCGAGGTTCCCACCGGGTGGCAAGCCATCGCCGAAGGCGACAACGGCATACGCGGCGTCCAGCTCCGCTCCGGCTCCAACTGGTTCAACCTCATGCCCGCCTCCGCAGCCACCACCTCCAGCAACCTTGTCCTCAACTATGAGCAGAAGATCGTCACCCACTCCCACTCCACTCGCACGCCTCCCCTCGGCAGGACTGGCCTCATTCAGCTCTTCGGCCACAACCTCGAGATCACCTATGACAACTTTTCCGGCTCCAGTTCTCAGGGCGACCCCGTCGACACCTACATCGCCGGCATCGGCGACATCTCCGGCGCCGGCCCGCATCTCCATCTCGTCGCTTCGCTCGCCAAGCAGCCCGCAGGAGCCACACCCGTCCCGATCGTCGCCATCGCACAGAGCATCCACCTCGGCGCTCGCTAACCAGCACGCTTAGCTATTTTGATTGCCATCCTTAACTTAGATTTTCATCCTTCGGCCATTCGGATCTCCCGCCGGTGACGCTGTAGATCTGCTTCTGTCTCTTACTTGCGGAGGCTGGATTATTCTCTTCACAAATTGCGCCTTCGGACAGCAATTGCTGCCAGGTCGGGTAAATATTACCATAGCTCGCTACCGCGCTGCGTTTACATTTGCCGCGCAGTCGCTCATGCTGGAGGGTAAGAGGGTTTGTATATGGGATCGGATGTGTCGCGGATTGCGGGGTTGTCGCTGGTGGGGGATCAGGATTGCGAAGGCCGCGGGACTGCGTTTCGCGCGGTGAACCCGGCAAATGGCCAGGAGCTCGAGCCGCGATTCTACTCTGCCTCGGCGGCGGATATTGACCGCGCGGCCAACCTTGCTGCGGATGCGTTCTTACCCTTCGCTGCTCTCACAGGGCGCGAGCGCGCATCGCTTCTGCGTCGCATTGCCGACGAGCTGACGAGCATGGGAGCGGAGATCATCGAGCGGGCCAATCTCGAAACCGGGCTGCCTGTTCCTCGTCTTCAAGGTGAGCTGGGACGCACGACTGGCCAGTTGAAATTCTTTGCCGAGGTCCTGGAAGAGGGCTCATGGATCGATGCGCGGATCGACAAAGCATTACCGGATCGCAAGCCAACGCCCCGTCCGGATCTTCGCTCTATGCTTCGCCCTCTGGGGCCGGTTGCAGTTTTCGGCGCGAGCAATTTTCCGCTGGCCTTTTCGGTTGCGGGTGGAGATACCGCGTCGGCGCTGGCGGCGGGCAATCCCGTGATCGTCAAGGCGCACCCGGCACATCCAGGCACAAGCGAGCTGACTGCAAGGGTAGTTCGCAAGGCGATGCGCGAGAGGGGTTTGCCGGTGGGAGTTTTTTCCGTTCTATTCGACGCAGGCATTCAGGTTGGCGTCTCGCTGGCGCAGCATCCTGCCGTCAAAGCGATTGGATTTACTGGCTCAGCGAAGGGTGGTCAAGCATTAGCGAGGCTTGCCGCTGGACGCCCCGAACCGATCCCATGCTACGCGGAGATGGGCAGCACGAATCCCGTGTTTGTTCTGCCGGGAGCGATGAAGGCATGGAGCGCCAGGCTGGCGGCGGGACTGCAGGCTTCCTTCACCCTGGCATCCGGACAGATGTGTACCAAGCCCGGAGTGGTTTTCGTGCCCGAGCACGAGAGCGATTCATTCGTCGAGACGCTTAGGGCTGGCGTTTTCACGCTGAGCAGCCACGGAATGCTGACGCACGACATGGCGTCCAAGTATGGGCAGACGATTCAACAGCGGCTGACGGCGGGAAGTGCCGAGTTGCTCAGCGGGCACGAGAAGAATACCGATTCGCCGTCGGCTGTCGCTGCGCCAACTGTTTTCCGTGTCCCGCTGCACGAATTTCTGGCCAATCCTGAACTTGGCGAAGAAGTTTTTGGCCCCACCACTTTGCTGGTTCATTATGGCGACAAGGACGAACTGGTGAACGCGGCGCAAAGGCTGGACGGCCATCTGACTGCGACGATTCATGGAACAGATGAAGACCTGGCTGGAGCGGGCGAACTGATCCGCATCC
>JBDTBI010000055.1:0-6950 GCA_039924215.1 Acidobacteriaceae bacterium | reverse complement strand
CCCATCGTCGGACCGCCTGGCCCAACCGGACCGGTATACGGATTGAGATATGCCACGGAGCCTGAAGGCGCATTCTTGTTCGACCGCACCATGCGGCAGGTATCCACGCCGGGGCCAACGCTGCTGGAATTGAAGGCATAGTCGCAGTAGCTGGAATCTGGCGTAAAGGAATCCAGCCCAATCGGCTGAAACGGCGTGTACGGTTGTCCGGAGTCGAAGCGATAGAAACCGCTCAGCACAAAGCCGCTGGTCACCCGTGCCAACATGGCGTTGCCTTTTGCAAACGACGGCACTTCGTAGCTGAACTGTGCGCCCAGCACATGGGTGAAAGAATTCCCGGACACGCCCCGTTCCGCCGCGCTGGTATCGAGCGGATTTTGCGCGAAGGCCAGTGAACTGCCTCCGGCGAAGGTGCTGAAAACATCGGTTGCATTATCCAATGACTTGCTGTAGGTGTACGACACGGTTCCTGTAAAGCCGTGCAGGTTGCGAGTGGTCAGGTTGAACTGCAAGCCGTTATAGTTTGCCCAGCCGCCATTGCTGATTTTGTCCACATTGCCATAGTTGCAGTCGGTCCGGCCGAATCCAACCGCGTTGGGATCGCTACACAGGGTCTCCGGAACAAACGAAGCAAAGTCCGTCTGCACCGGCAGTAGGTAGGGATTTGCGTTCACGCTTTGAAAATTCTTCTGGGTCAGGCTTCCGACGTACCGGATTTCGCCAACCGCCGCGCGTCCAATCTGGTGATCGATCGCAAAGGTATACGTTTGCGTGTACGGTGGCCTCAAGTTCGACGGGATCGTGATCTGATCCAGCATTCGCGGATCGCCGCCAGTCGGCAGTTGGGAAGAATTCAAGCTTCGAACTGCGTCCGCCCTGATATCGCCACCGGACGGCAGGCAAGAGGAACCACCGGTACATAAAATTGTGCCCGCATTCGCTACCGGAGCGAAGGCCGCACTCATCGTGGCCAGGTTATAGAACACCGGATTGCGATCGATTGCGTATCCAGCCTTGAGCACCAGCTTGCTGTCAAACGCCGGGTTCCAGGCAATACCAAGGCGCGGTTCAAATCCTTTGCGGAACTGTTACATCTTCGGGAAAGTTCGGTCCGACAGTGGCAGGGTGGGATCCCAGATGGCGGTTGCCGGGTTCGATTCTCGGGCTACCGTCAGGTCATGCAGCACATTGAATGCCGGGCTGAAATATTCCCAGCGCAGGCCAATGTGTGCTGTCAGATTTGGCGTAACCTGCCAGTCGTCCTGGATATATCCGGCCAGATCGGTTTCTTTATATTTGGTCGTGATATCGCCGAATGCCAGGGCAAGTTCCGCATCATAATCCGGCTGGCCGGGTCCCGGCGCATTGGAAATGTAGGCGTTGAAGTCGTTATAGAAAAAGCTTCCCGCGTAATTCGCGAGACCGGTCTGCGGAGAGTTCTGCGTATCGATTTCTCCGCCGAACAGGATCGTCTGCCTGCCTCGCGTCCAGGTCGCATTGTTCTGAATCTGCGTGACTTTCATGACGCGGCCTTGAGGGTAACCGCTCCACAGGCCAAAATTTTCAAATCCGTTGCCGATTTCAACGTCCGCCGGACAATTGTCGGGCGAATTGATAGTGCAATTCGGCAGGCCACCATCCTGATAGGCGATCTTGGACTGCTGGAAAGAGTAGCGTAACTGATCTGCCCAATGGGGGTTGAAGGTATGGGTCCAGTCAGCGCCGATGGTATGGACCTTGTCGACGGAGTTTACATAGTTTCCGGAAGCAATGTCGCCGTTGACTGCTTGCTGGTTCATATCCTGGTAGAAGTAGCGGGCGAACAGATGGTCCTTGTCCGTCGGTTGCCAGTCGAGACGCCCCAGGTGTTCCTGGTCGTCATACGGGGCCGCAATGAAGCGCTGCACATTCCCAAACTGAATTGGTACCGTGACGTTGTTCGGACCGGTTACAGGAAGAAGATTGTCCGGTGTCGCATTCACAGAAATCGGCTTTCCTTCCGAGATCGCATAGGGGCCGAATTGCTGCAGCGCCTCCACGGATGCGTTGCCGGGGAAAGCGGCGGCCAAGGCAGTCAAACCGGCGGGCGTCGGGGTCAGCCCAATGGAAGTGGATGGGGATGCGCTGGTACGCTTGCGATCCCAGTAGGTACTTCCAAAGAAAAACAGCTTGTTCGCCAGAATCGGGCCACCCAACGTTGCCCCGAAGCGGTGTTCATTCGAACGCGGCACTACCGGTTTCTCGCAGTCTGAATTAGAGTTCTCTCCAGGCGCGCAAAACCCGAACAGCGAGGTTTTCTGCTGGTTCTCCAGCGAACTTAGAAAGGATCCCAGATACATCTCGAACCCACTGCCGTGAAACGCATTTGTCCCCGACTTGGTAATGTAATTCACGACCGCGCCGGAATTCCGGCCATACTGTGCGCTGAAATCGTTTGTAATCACCTGGATCTGCGCCAGGGCATCCTGATTGCCGAAGTAGATTTGCGTGCCTCCGACACTATTGTCGTTGTTCGACTGACCGTCGAATTGAAAATTGTTGAACCGTCCGCTCTGCCCATTCACGGAGAAGTTGTCTCCATTCGCATTGGAAAAGAAGTCCGCGTGGGTGCTGGCGACTCCCGGAATCACTTCCGCGATGGTGTCGAAACTGTTGTTGAGTGGGAGTGCTTGAATCGTTTGAGAATCGAAGATGGTGGAGACCTGAGAGTCCGCTACCTGCAGCAGCGGAGTTGTGTTCCCGTTTACCACAACGGTTGAGGCACTCGTAATTCCAAGGCGGACCGACTTCAAATCGGTTGTAACACCGGAAACGACCATGACGGAGGGAATGACGCCGGCCTGAAAGCCCGCTGCGCTGATATCCAGCCTGTAATCCCCGATTGGCACAAATCGAAACGAGAATATGCCATCGCCAAGGCTTTCCGTGGTGAGATTCGCCCCCGTCGCAATGTTGGTCGCCCGGACGGACGCACCTGAAATCATTGCTCCGCGGGGATCAATCACTGTGCCGAGGACGGTTCCGGTGGTGGTGCCTTGTGCAAATAAAGGACGGGAGCTGAGGCAACCTGCCACCAGCACCAGAGCTGCCAACGCAATATACAACCACCGCGCAGCGAGAAATTTGCCTTGACGCTTGCCTTGGCCCTGCTTCGTGGCTTGATCCGTGACTTCTTCCTTGATTGGAACCGTGACTTGATCCTTGATTGGAACACCTCCACGCCTTGTCGCCCATGAGCCAACCCCGTTCAGGTGGGCCTCCAAAGTATGTCCCTTGCAGTTTCAGAAGCGTTTCATATCGATTTTATGTCGGTTTGTACTCTACAGTAATGTGAATTAGGTTACTTGTCCAAACCCAAAATCCAAATTGGGTGAAAACTTGAACCAGCTCCAATTTGGGCTTGGGCCCTGGGTTTGATTTGCATTCAAGCTATGCCGGGCGTTTGGATCGAACAAGGGTACTTTCGTTTCGAAAGCTACGCGTGCGCATACAGCGCGTTTGCAGAGCCCTGGAAAAGTTTTCAAAATATTTGCAATTCACGGGCCATTTTCAATGTTTACTCACAAATCAGGGTGATAGAAAGTAATTTGTCAGAAAAGACCGTCCAAGGGGGTACCTGCGCTGGTTCCTGGTACGGAATCGGCGGAAGCGTGCGATCCAGCCCAGAGAATCGATGACTTCATTCGGAGATTTGGGGCTCTTCCAAGCTGGCCCGCACCGAGGCATCCAGAATCCGTCTTTGAGCTTTCCCGCGCCCACGCCTCTGCATCAAGGCAGAAAAGTCCAGTACAGTAATGGATAGGATGGAAATTCAACTAGTCACCCTTTGGCGAAGGACCTCGGCTAAACATGCGTCCGCAGACGAGATGTATGCCAGCTATTGTCAGCGCATTGCGCGCTACTGCAGCTGCAAGACCGAACACTACGCGACCGAGGAGAAATTTTTTGCGGCCTGGGACCGCGCCAGTCGTACCCGTGCCATGCTGATTCTGCTGGATCATCGCGGCCGCACCTGGTCGTCGGAAACGTTTTCCCAATGGCTGCAGCGGGAACGGGATCGAGGCATCCAGCAATTCACGTTTGCCGTGGGCCCGGCGGACGGCTGGTCCGAAACCGTGCTGCGCGAAGCCACCACTCGTCGCGATTGGCTGGTGCTGTCGTTGGGGCCGATGACGCTGCCACATGAATTGGCCGCGGTCGTGCTGGCCGAACAAATCTATCGCGCGTTTACCATTGTTGAAGGACATCCCTATCACCTGGGTCACGGCAAATCGGACGTGAAAGTTACGCCGTCCCGCAAGCGAAAGTCCTCCTGAGCCGCTTCCTCTTCACCCAGGGGGGAAACTCCATGCAGAGACGCAACAACACTCTCGAGAATCGATCGTGACTGTGTGATGGACACAAGACGCGGACTTATCCTGATCAATACCGGACCCGGCAAAGGGAAGACGACTGCTGCCATGGGCACGGCGTTGCGTGCAGTCGGGAATGGAATGCGCGTGCTGATGCTGCAGTTCTTGAAAGGCTCCTGGCATTATGGCGAATTGGATGCCGTGGAAGCTTTCGGCGGCAAGTGGGTCATGAAGCAGATGGGACGTGGCTTCGTAAAGATCGGCGGCGCCGAAACAGACCCGGAAGACATCCGCATGGTGGAAGCCGCGTGGGAGGAAGCGCGGCAGGCGATTTTTTCCGGCGAGTGGGACATGGTCATTCTCGATGAAATCAACTACGCCATCGGCTACGGAATGCTGGACCCGGCGCGTGTGGTCGAAACGCTGCAACAGAAACCGGAGATGGTGCACGTCATTCTGACCGGCCGCAACGCGCACTCCAGCCTGGTCGAAATTGCCGACACCGTGACCGAGATGCGGGAAGTGAAGCACGCCTATGAAAAGGGAATTCTGGCGCAATGCGGCATAGAGTATTAGCGCATGTTTGAAGCGCGATAAGGCTCAAAAGCTTTTTTTGTGATTTCTTGGCGGCAGAAACGACATATCGACGTTGGAGGATTGCTGAGAACCTTTGTGATACCCAGACAACAAATCTGGATTGGTATCGGCACTGCACGGTTTAGGATGGATGAAAGATATGTCCTGGTTTAAGCGCAACGAAAACGAGATCGAAGTTCCGCCGGAGAAGAATGTGCGCACGGAAGGCCTATGGATCAAGTGCGAAGGCTGCACCCAGACCATCTGGAAGGCGGACCTGGAATCGAATCTCAACGTCTGCCCCAAGTGCGGCAAACACTTCAAGTTGTCGGCCAAAATGCGCATTGACAGCCTGCTTGAACCCGGCTATCAGCTGGTCGACACGGAACTGCACTCGACCGATCCGCTCGAGTTTACCGATCTGACGCCCTACAAGGATCGCCTGAAAAAGGCCGAAGCAGAAACGGGATTGCACGACGCCATCCTTACCGGTCACGGCAAAATGGGGCCGCACCCCGTAGTGCTCAGCGCAATGGAATATGGCTTTATCGGCGGCAGCATGGGCGCGGTAGTTGGGGAAGTTATCGCCCGCGCCGCTGACTATTCGCTCGAAACACGTGATCCGCTCATCGTCGTGGCCGCATCGGGCGGTGCGCGCATGATGGAAGGCATCGTCAGCCTGATGCAGTTGCCGAAAATCGCCGCGCGGCTGGCACTCATGGACGATGCGAAAATTCCGTACATCTCCGTGCTCACCAACCCAACCTTTGGCGGCGTTACGGCTAGCTTCGCCATGTTGGGAGATCTGAACATTGCCGAGCCGGAGGCTCTGATCGGCTTCGCCGGCCCGCGCGTCATTGAGCAGACAATTCGTCAGAAGCTGCCGGAAGGTTTTCAGCGTTCAGAATTTTTACTGGAGCACGGAATGCTGGATGCCGTGGTCCCGCGCAAAGAGCTGAAGAGTTATCTCATCCGCGCTCTCGACTTTATGCAACCCGACGTTGTTGTGGAATAGAATTTCTTTTGCGCCGGAAACCGGACCTCCTGGTGCCCCGCTGCCGGCGAGTTTGCAAAGCCCGATACGATACATCGCCCCCATCGATGGCCCAATACGGGAACCAGGCGGCAAGTCCAGAAACATATTCTCCGTGTTCCCTCACACACGGATGGTACGATCACATCGCTCGATCACGGTTGCGGACTGACAAATCGGTTTTCGATTTCCCCCCACATCACAGGAACAGGAAAACTGATCCACCGCCTCCAGGAACGAGAATCTGCTTTCGGGGAGCAACCGTGCGAGCAAATCTGCGCAGAGTAATGGACGGGGAAGAAACCGGGCCGCTCATGCAGCTCCACGGAGAATATCGAACCCTCGCAAATCTCGTTTGCTACGGAATCTATCCGTTCGCCCTGCGCGAGCTGGGCATGCAAAACGGAGATCAGCTGGCCGCACATATTTACTCAAATCCCGACCTATCTAGGGATGGCGAGCCGGACAAGAAGATCGTTGTCACGATCGGCTCGACGACGCCCAATCGATAACGGCCAACTAACTCTGTGATTTCACTCGCGAGTTCTAGGTTGTAATACATTGCCGGGAAGCGCAGAAGAGATCTACGTCACTTCAACTAACTTGTGCCCAAATGCGGGGATGCTCACCGTACCCACGTAAGCCTCTCCAGACCGACGCAAAGTGGCGTCCGAAAATTGATATATCTTGTTGTGCAAAAGACCGAGCCGTGCCGGCTCAAATCGAATCTCGCGTTCGATAGGATGGTCTTCCAGATTGAAGCAGTTCATGACTGCGCTCTTTCCTTCACGGTCAGTATGAACGTGCGTTTGTTCATCCATCCCATAAAACGCACCCACAGCAAAATAAGGTTTAAGCCGCCGATAACTGGCCATGCTTTCCTTCTGTGCCTGGCGAACAGCCGCATCAGGATGCGTGCCGCCAATGCCAAGGTGGCGGCAGGTAGAAGCGTTCCACCAGAACACGACTGCATTTTCGTTGTCGGCTCT
>JBDTBI010000054.1:0-9531 GCA_039924215.1 Acidobacteriaceae bacterium | reverse complement strand
AACCAGCATGTGGATACAGCGAATAGCTGAATTGTTGACGTCCACGATCCGCGGTCGGATCTGGGTAAAGAGGCGCACGCAGCAGGGAAAGTCTGAGGACGTTTCCTTTGGCATCGTAGCCATATTTCGATTCATTGATCAGGCTGAATCCATGCTGGCTGTCACCCAGATCGGCCCAGCGCAACGCTGAGACTTCGTACTTGGCATCCTCGACGCTGTTGTTGCGTGTCGTGGGACGCTGGATGCTCCCGAAGGGGATTTCGTAGGTAGCTTCAGGACTCGAAGCGGTCAGCGGGAAGCTCGCCTTCAACAGAACGTGAGTCTCGCGCCAGGAAACGTCATTCACCACGTCGACGCGCGGAAGCCCCGCATTGAGCGTGATGTCCTGAACGAATTTCGACTTGCTCCAGCTACGGGTAATTCGCACGACATCCCGAAGAGGGCCACGTTCGACGACTTTTATGCTGTCCAGCATCGTCAGGTTCGTTCCGCGTTTCCAGTAATCTTTGTCGATATTCCAAGCGTCCTCTGCGTGGAGGCTATCAACGCCGGCAGCTGTAAGTTGCGTGCCGGTATCAACAAAGGCCTGCAACATATTGCCGCACTGACCCGGAACGATGCTTTCGAACTTTGAGACGTTGTCGTAGAGGCTGGTGATGCAGCCGGTCTTGGGGTCCAGCACAACGCGGAGGAACGAGTTTTCCATCGTAAAGCCATTCAGTTTAAGGTCGCTCTGGACTTTGCGCTGGCCGGGCACTGCATGCAGCACCGTGTAACCAACGGACGGCACGTTTTTGGGTCTCAGCAGCAGGTGGTAGGTATTCGTCGTTTTATCGTCGGACAAAACCTGCATCAGGACAGGCTGATTCTCGGCATCCAGCACGCTGACGCCGTTCGGCTCGGCGTGCGGCATCTGAACGCTCACGCTTACAACACCGGTCCGTTTCCAACTTAACGGATTCCATACGACGATCGGAACGCCAGGATGGTTATCCGTATCGATGTGGCTGTCAAGCTCTTTAAGAGCATCACCAGTTGCTTCGTCCGTGATTCGGTGAATCGCGTCAAAATCCTTTTGCGCATCAACATAATCCGCTGCAACTGCTGTTCCCGCAGCAGCATCGTGGAATTGATTGAATGCCTCTGTTTTCCATGCTTGCGTCAGTTTGTCTCCCGGATAGGCCAATCCTCCAAGCCACGCCAGCGAGGAATATTTCTCGGCGTTCAACAACCACTCTTCACTGTGCCGCATATTCGCTTTTTGCTTTGCCTGTGTCGTGTAGGTACCGCGATGATGTTCGAGATACATTTCATCGTCCCACACCGGCAAACTAATCTTGTCTGGGGGAGGCGCGGGCAATGTTGTATCACCTGCCGCGAATGTCTTGTAGTTCCACGTTGGCATACCGCTCGTGGCAACCTGCCTGGACATGTCGTCAAAGAATTTCCCGGCAGTGCGGAACTCGAGTCTCGGGTACACCTTGTTGGGCTCAGTCCAATCCATCCCGTTTTTGATGGCCACACGCGCGAGGTTCACGTCGAGACGACCGAGGCTGGGCCCGTAGACATACATCAGGTCCTTCTGCCCGGGATTCAGGGTTACTGACCGCGCAAGATCCGCCGACATTCCCAGTGGCGAAGTCCCCGTGACTATTTCGTACGGGAAGTAAGTGAGGACACGACTTCCGTCGGGAGCTTGCCACCAGAAGAGCTTCAGCGGCAGCTGATTGGTATCGTTGTACCGTAATTTCTGGGTGACAAAATAATCGATCCCAGATTTTTTGTAGATTTGCGGCAATTGCCAGTCATAACCAAAAGAGTCGACGTTCCAACCTACATTGACGTTCACGCCGAAATTCTTCTCAAAGTAGCGCTTGCCAAGAAGGATTTGCCGCACCTGCGATTCGCCGCTCGGCATATTGAGATCCGGCTCTACCCACATGCCGCCAACCAATTCCCAACGCCCTTCTTTCACCCGCTCCTGTATTTGCTGAAACAAGGCGGGGAACTTCTCTTGCATCCATTCGTAGTACTGTGCCGAGGACTGTGAAAATGTATAGTCCGGAAATTCGCGCATCATCTGAATCGCGTTTGAAAAAGTATGATGTACCTGGGCAATGCCCTCAGACCGCGTCCATAACCACTCCGCATCAATATGGGCATTGCCCGTCATCTGAATGAAATATTTTTTCAGAACAGGCTGTAACGGTTCGAGATGCGCTTGCGCCTCTTTCAGCGACGCATCAAACGCCTGCTGGTCACCCTGGTCGAGAGCCGACAAGCTGATTGCACTTGTCGCAGCATCCAGGGCCCTCTCTTGCGAGGCCAAATCAGTTGCACTTTGTGGCATTACGGGGAGTAGCTGCGATGCGGTAATCAATTCCCCCCGCATGACTTCAGGGTTCGGCCTGCTCTTCACAAATTGAATCTGCACACCGGCTCGTTCAAAATGCTTTGACTGCGAGGTTGGCGGCATATTCACCGCGACCAACACCTTGTCTCCCGGCTTCGCATTCTCCAGAAGAATCTGGCTCCCCAGATGCGTTCCCTCTGCGACTCGCTTGCCGTTGAAGTAGATCGTCTCATACAGATATCCACGACCTGGCCCATCGCCTCCGACATCGACCTGGAATGTGATTTGTGTGCCCGTCAAATCGTAGCCATGCAAGGTCTTGGGGATCTCAATCCAGCGACGCAGCCAGATTTCCTGATGGGGCGCGACAAATGGGATGTGCACAGTTTTCCAGTCGCTGGTGTCGAGAGTCGGACTCTCACCATGCGAAACTGCGCCTTCGTGATATTGCCAGTGCTTCGAAGGGATGAAGCTGAGAGCACGTAAACGCTGGATCACCGCGTGCCCCTGTTCGGTAAATTCATACGACTTCGCAGGTTCCTGGGCTAGCAGAGGGCCTATCGAGACGACGATTATGGTCAAGCAGAATATCGCGCGAAGAACATGCGTACAAATCTTAGACATCTATGAAGCCCTCAATATACGAAACTAATGTGATTGATACGCTTTAGGTATACGTTATGACCTGGAATAGTTCAACAACATGGGAACAGTTGCCGATCAAGGCTCTGCCTCGAGGAGAGGCATTTGTCCCGGTCGCAGCACGGCAAGGCGTTTCCAAGAGTGTCCATCCTTTTTTTGCAAAGACTGTTCTCCACTAAAATAAGGGATGCGATCCAGTCGAGATGAAAGCGGGATGGATCGGTCATGTTTCCGTCGCCCGCCGACACATTTAAAGCTGACCCGATCAGGAGATTATGGCAGAAGATCTTTGCCGACGACCCGTACGGTCACGATTGCGTGGGGTTGAATTGTGAACTGAAAGCCATCCGTTCCAGTTAACGGAAGCCGCTTCTTATTTCGTTCGACAGCATCGGTCAGCCAGACCTGCGTTAAATCCAGCAACGGCGTCCGCACGGTCGCTGTCCGCGATACCCCTCCCAGGTCGATGAAGCGCAGGATCGTGCCGTTTCCATCTTCAGCCGGCTTCCTTGTATCGAGCACAAGGTTGGGATCCGCTACCTCAAGGTAGCTGGCTTGCTTCCCGCTCAGCAGCCGAGGTGAATCGATGGCCTTATCCTGCGAGGTGACTTCGTCCATCTCAAGTGGAGTCATCTCCTCCCATCCCATGCGGCTCAGCTTGACTGGATTAGTGGACGCATCGCTGGTGATGCAAACCTCTCCCGGAGGGGCGGGTAAGCCGCATGCGTCACGGGATCAAGGCGCTACCCGACCCACCGGTGCCGGCGGCTGCGGGGGTTTACATCAACGGAAAGCGCGCGGGTTCGTTGTGGCATCATCCGTATCGATTGGATGTTACGGCCTTGTTACATCTGGGCTCGAATACGTTGGAGGTAAAGGTTGCGAACACGGCAATCAACCCTCTCTCCGGCGAAGACCGGCCGAAGTAGTGAGCGCACAAATTCACGTTTGGAAAGTCAATACGGAGGGGAATCCGTTGTGGCCCTGACAAGGGGGATTTGAATCGCGAAGGGCGAAGTGCGATTCGTGCCTGTCATTGACGGCGAACTCGGAAATGCCGTAACTCGGGTGCTTTGAGATAGAAGCGCCCGACAACCAGCGGCTTGCATCTCAATTTACTGGCCCACGGAAATGTGGGGTATTCGATTGGAGAATCACACTGTCTGTATAGGCGGAGCGCGGCTCGCTATCGATAAGAGGTGCACAGATCGAACGTTTGAAAAGCCAATACGGAGAGGAATCTGCCATGGCTCGGACAAATCGCTTTACGGGCCCAAATCGATTTACGGGGCTAAAGGCCCGCAGGTCACCGCTGTTCTTTGCCTGCCTCTTCGCCGTCTCCCTGATAGCGCATGTTCCCTCCTCTCGCGCTCAAACGACGGCATCCTCGGCAACATCTTTTCCGGCTCCGTCAGCGGCGGCCGTGCAGCCCATTCCGCTGGTTCCGCCAAGCAGCACAGAACAGTCCTCCGCTACGCAAACTTCCAGCAACCGGAAAAAGGCCTACGACGCCACCGTGACGGGCGGCGACTGGCAGGCGACGTCGGTCCAGCTCATTGCCGGAGATGACGTAAAATTTCAGACCTCCGGAAGCATGATATTGAGCGACGGCCATACGGTAAAGCCAGACGGAGTTGCGCGCAATTGGACGGATCTGATACGGATCTATCCACTCAACAGTGCAAACAGCGGAGCACTCATTGGCCGCATCGGCAGCGGAAATGCCGCACTTCCCTTCCTGATTGGTGACGGCGACACCTTAACGGCACCCGTCGATGGACAACTCTATCTGCGCGCCAACCTGAGCTCGAACCTGAACGCGAATGGAACCTATACGGTAAAGGTTGCATTGCAGCCCTCGAAGGCCGGCGATACAGCGGCATCGGTGGCCGATTCCGGGGTGTTTGCCAGTCAACTTTCGCCAGCATTGTTCAAGGACATTCCTCGCCGTGTAACCGACCAAGCGGGGAACCTGGGAGATATGGTGAACTTCGCCCTGGTGGGAACAGAGGCTCAGGTGAAGGCCGATCTGGACAAAGCCGCATGGTTCCCCACAGACGCCAATCCCACCGCCGCAGTGGTGCATGGGCTGATCGAGACCCTCTCGCACGCGTCCTATATGGCGGTTCCCATGAGCACACTCTATCTCTTCGGCCGTCCACAGGACATGGCCTATGCTCGTGCCGAGGCGATCACGGTTGTAGCCACGCGCAACCATCTACGACTTTGGAAGTCGACAGAGACTGTGGGCGGTTCGCCGCTTTGGGTCGGCTCCGCCACCCATGACAACGGCTTTGAAAAAGATCAGCGCACCGGAGGGATTACCCATCACATCGACCCCGACATCGATCAGGAGCGGGATTTTATCCTGGCCAGCTTCATCAATGCCGGCGCAGCAAAGGCGGCCGCCTTCGTGAAACCATCGAATCCAGTGGGCAGCGCCCGCACGGCAACCGGGGGAAGCTTCCAGACCGATGGCCGAATCGTCGTCATCCTTCTTCGCTAGGATGTCTTTGGGATTGAGCAGAACTGGCCTCGGCTTCCTCCCCAGCCAAAATGAGGCCAACAAAATCATAAATCGAAGCTCAATCGCGCACTAACCGTCAATTCTCGAGATGGTTGCACCTTATACCGGTTCTCCTAATGCTGTAGATTGCTGAATTCCACCTCGTGCAGCCTTTCTTTGAGGAAAGGCTGCGCATACATTTTCTCCGCGCTATAACCTTCAGGAGAACCCGTATAGCTATTTCGACCGAGCGATCCTTTTGCGTCCATGCAGAGCAATGTAGCCGCGCATTTTTCAAGGCGTAGCCGGATTGGATCCGAGTTGCTGCTGGTTCGTAATCGATAACAGCACAGAGGTAAGAAGAGTTTGTGAGATTTCAGTGCCGGAAGTCTTGTAAAATAAGGCCGCAATCTATATTGAGTACTGATGACCAACCATTTAGCAACGAAAGAATTGGCTACTCCCGCGAAAAAAGAGTTTCCTTCCTCCTCAGGGCATATGTTTCATGACTATTTTGCCTCTGATCGCGAAGAGCGCTTCCGCAAGCACGATCTGATCGATGCGCGGGCGCGAAGGCTCTTCGAGAACACCAAGCTGGCTTGTTCGCTGGATGCGTATCCCTTTCAGCCTCCCCTGAGCGGGCGAACGGGGCCGATCGTGGAGATGGAGGGGCATCGAATGCTGATGCTTTCGTCCTACGACTACCTGGGATTGATCGGCGATCCGCGGGTAGACGAAGCGGCGATTGCCGCGATACGGAAATATGGAACCGCAACCGGCGGCGCGCGCCTGCTGGCCGGAACAATGGACCTGCACCGGGAAGTGGAGCAGGCGCTGGCGGAGTTCAAAGGCACAGAGGCGGCGATCACCTTTACGTCGGGCTATTCAGCGAATCTGGCGGTAATCAGCGGACTGCTGGGGCCGGCCGATCGCGTCATCATGGATGCGTATTCGCACCGAAGCCTGCTGGACGCCTGCCGGCTGGCTGGGGTGCAGGTGCAGCGGTTTGAGCACAATGATCCAGTCTCGCTGAGGCATGAGCTGGAACATGGGCCGGAGGCAAACCGGACGCTGATTATTTCCGATGGCATATTTTCGATGGACGGCGACATTGGATGCCTTCCGGAGTTGATCGCACTTAAAAAAGAATTCGGCTGCTTTCTGCTGATGGACGATGCCCACGCCAGCGGCGCTCTGGGCGCGACGGGGCGCGGAACCGACGAGCATTTTGGAATTCCTACGGACGAAGTCGATATATGGACCGGTTCGCTGGCGAAGTCCATTCCATCGAACGGCGGATTTGTGGCAGTCTCGCAACGGGTGGCGATCTTTCTGCAGCACGGAGCCTCTCCATTTATCTTTTCAGCGGCGGTGGGCGCGCCGGCGGCAGCGGCGATTCTGGAGGGCCTGAAGATTCTGAAGCAGGAGCCGGAGCGAGTGACGACCCTGGCGGCGAATGGAGCGTTTTTGCGCGAGGGGCTGCAGAGCCTGGGATATGACACGGGACTTTCTGAGACGCAAGTGATCCCGGTCATCCTGCAGGATGATGCCAAAACGGCGCTGCTTGCGCGGCGGCTCCGCGATTATGGAGTGCTGGTTTCTCCCGTTCTTTTCCCTGCAGTGGCGCAGGGATCTGCGCGGCTGCGGTTGTGCGTAACGGCTGCCCATACCAGAGAGCACCTCGAGTTCGTCCTGGATGCATTCGACAAAATACGGAACGAGTAACGCATGCCTGCCCTGGTGACTGGCGCAAGCGGGTTTCTGGGCGGACGGCTGGCACAGGTTCTGATGAGCCGCGGCGAACAGGTTACCGTGCTGGCCCGGACAAATTCTGATTTGCGGCACCTTGATGGGCTAGCCGGGCTGCGGGTGGTGCGTGGAGGCTTGACGGAGAGCGGGCCGGTGCGGGAAGCCATGCGCGAGGCGACGCATATCTACCACTGCGCGGCAGCTTCCACTGATTGGGCGCGGGCGGAAGTTTACCGGGAAAGCAATGTGATGGGGACAGAAACGCTGCTGCTGGCGGCGCAGGAATCGCACGCGCTGCAGCGTTTTGTCCACGTAAGTACGACAGATGTATACGGATATCCAGCAAAACCGTGCACCGAGGCGGGAGAGTTGCTGGATGTGGGCCTGCCCTATAACCGGACTAAGATTCTGGCCGAGAAGGCGGTGTGGCATGCTGCGCGCGAGGAAGGGCTGCCGGTCACGGTGCTGCGACCCGCGACGATTTACGGTCCGCGGGGCAAGGCTTTTGTCACCGATATCGCCGAACTGCTGCGGACCAGAGAGATGGCGAATATAGGCGGCGGTCGAGCGAAGGGGGGATTCCTCTACGTCGACAACGCCGTAGAGGCGATGATCGCCGCGGCGCACAGCCCCGCGACCCTGGGGCAGGCCTACAACCTGAGCGACGGAACCGGGGTGAGCTGGAAGGAATACATGGTCGCGCTCGCCGATGAACTGGGGCTCAAACACCCATGGATTGATCTGCCTTATGGGGTAGCGATGGCGGTTGCGGCAGCCATGGAGGCTCCATATCGCTGCGTCCGCGCACTGCGGGGGCGGCCACTGCTTACACGGCACGCGGTGTATCTGCTGGGACGGGACCAGGAATTCCCCTGCGATAAGGCACGTGCGGAATTCGGCTTTACTTCGCGTGTTTCCTTCGCCGAGGGAATTGCCGAATCAGCGGCATGGGTGAAGCGCACGGGCCGGAATTAAGGCATCGCCCTAAAGGCAAGTACCGCGTTCAGGCCGCCAAAGGCAAAGGAGTTCGACAGGCAGGCCTCCACCTGCACCCGGCGGGACTCATTGGGAATGACATCGAGATCACACGCGGGGTCGGGGCTGAGGAAGTTGGCGGTCGGCGGCAGAATGCCGCGATGAAGGCTGAGAATGCTGGCGACGGCTTCAAGTGCGCCCGCCGCGCCGAGAGCGTGGCCATGCATGGATTTGGTCGAGCTGACGGCGAGTTTATCGGCACGCGGGCCGAAGGTGTCCCGAATGGCTGCGGCTTCGATGCTGTCGTTGGCCTGGGTGGCGGTTCCGTGCGCATTAATGTAGCCGATCTGCTCAGGAGCCAGACCAGAATCACGCAGGGCACCGCGCATCGCGCGGACCGCGCCGCCGGAGATGGGCTGGGTGATGTGGCTGGCGTCGGCGGACATGCCGAAGCCGACGATTTCAGCCAGAGGCCGGGCACCACGCGCCAGTGCGGAGTCGAGGGTCTCCAGCACGAGCATGGCGGCGCCCTCCCCCAGCACCATACCGCTACGCTCGGCCGAGAATGGGCGGCAGGTGTCCTTGCTGATGACGCGCATGGCCTCCCATGCCTTAAGACCGCCGAGAAAAAAAGGAGCTTCACTGCCGCCGGCGATCGCGATGGGAGCAGCCCCGGAACGAACCATCCAGAAGGCTTGCCCGATGGCATGGTTCGAGGATGCGCAGGCGGTCGAGATGGTGTAGGCGGGACCTTCGAGGCCGAACTGCATGCAGATGTGGCTGGCTCCAGCGTTGGCCATGCTCAGCGGGATCGTAAGAGGATGGACGCGATTCTTGCCATGGTGGAACAACTCCCAATAACCGGCCTCTTCAATGGGACGGCCACCGAGACAGGACCCGGTGACGACCGCAGTGGTTTCGCGCAGGTCTGGGGTCCACTCAATGCCCGCACTGGCGATGGCTTCCCGCGCGGCGAGCACGGCAAACTGCGTAAAACGCTCCATCAAGCTGATGTCTTTAGCTTCAAAATGATCTTGGGGGATGTAATCGCGATACTCGGCCCCGTTTTTGAACCGTATCGACGCCAGATAATCGCCCTTCAATTCGCGGATGGCGGAAATGCCCGCTACCAGACCGCGCCAGAACGCGTCTGTGCCGCCGCCGAAGGCGCTTACAACGCCGGTTCCAGTGATGACGACGCGGTGCACGTTACTCGGTTGGCGAAGGATCGGCCTTCGCTTGAATCAGTTGTGTGACGCCGTCGACCATCTCGTGGATGTTCTTTACCTGCTTAGCTTGCTCGTCA
>JBDTBI010000053.1:0-4373 GCA_039924215.1 Acidobacteriaceae bacterium | reverse complement strand
TCGAACGAATGAAGGGCGCCGAGCACCGGGCCATCCCTGCCTGGTTCGATTACACCTCGGTCAGCGGCCTGTCGCGCGAAATGCAGGAGAAGCTGTTGCGCGTGCGGCCGTCCACAATTGGCCATGCCAGCCGCATTCCCGGAGTGACGCCTGCTGCCCTGTCTCTGATCAACATCTACATTGAGATTCAAGGGCGGAAGACAGAAACAACAACCGCTTAGTTTTCTCTAAATCGTAAAATGTCGCGCTCAGGACAAGCCAAGTTTTTTCGCAAGACTTACAGGATTTTGAGATTCACCAGAACGCAGTTCCTGAACCAACTCTACGCAATTCGGCACTAGAACGCACTCTTCTACGAAGAAGAGAGACGTCACATTTTCATCTAAAAGTTCCGCAACCAAAAGACCTAAAAACCCGTGAAATTGGTCTCTTAGCTCTCCTTCTGGAATCCCACCAGGACACTTGTATTCGAGAGACGAATGAGCAGTATGGTATGCCCAGGTGGGTAGCTCTGTATCACCCAACTCTTTGCTTCCCAACCTCCGGTCGCAATACAGCATGGTAATGAACATCTGACCTAATTTAATCACTGCCCCTTCGTCGCTCAAATTCTTAGCGAAGAACGTCTGCGCATTATGTTCACGTCTCCAGCCTAGCTCCATCGCCCGCTGCAGTCGCTCGGTCGAAAAACGTTCCAGCTTCCGTTGTAGCAGTAATACACTCACTCCGCTGGTGTCCAGCTGCTTTTCTAGGAATTCCAAGTTAGTGACCTTCAAACGAACACGCCTCAAAATTCCAATGCGGCGGAGACTTAGGCGTCGTTCCTAGATCCTGCGATACTCGTTTAGTTCTTGCCTGCAGGAGAAGCGTGTTCCTCAGCCTTTATTGAGGCTTAGAGTCCGAATTCGAATCATGATGCAATCCGGGAAGATGGAACCCGAGGTCATGGCGCAAGGGCTTTGCGTTGGATTTTTCCTTTGACTTCTTCCTGGTCTTGTCCGTGGTCACAACGACAATCGTGCGCTGGGAATTGATGCATTCCCAACTGGTCCGCGCCCGAACGTAGACCTGGCTGAAAACACCGTTCTCATCCTTCGACTTGGCACGGCTCAGGCGGCTCGCCTGAAACAGCCGGTCATACGTCCCGTTGACGACCGCCACGTCCCCCACGACGCGCACGCTGGTCACCTTCTGGGTGAAAGTCACTCGCGGCCGGTCCTTCTGGAGCATTTCAGAGATCAGTTCGTCCCGGTTCATCACTTGACCGGTGTCAGAGATATTGATAAACTGCGGAGCCAGCACCAGTTCGAGCCCATATTGATCGCGTTGCGTGACCGCGTCATCCCATCGGTCGACGACTTTCTGCATCTCATCCACTTGCTGCGACATCTGGGATGACGGCGCGGCCTGGGATGTCACAAGGGGCATCTGCGCCCGACATGGCGACGGGAACGAAAGAGTCAATCCAACCACAAATATTGGCACAACCACAAATATGGGCACAACCGAGGCACTGGAAAACGATAGAAAACGCCGAATCGTCAATCGAAGCTCCTTGTTGCCGCACTCTTGCGGATTTCCTATTCCTATCTTTATCTTAGTTCGACTCGTTATCTGAGTTCGACGGTGAGCGGCTTTTCTTGAGAAAAAGCCGCGCGGAGATGTACCGCCTCAACTTCACCTAGAGAAAATCCGCTTTAGGGCCAAAGGCGTCGGGCCACAACCGGGCAGATTACGCAGGTGCGAAGCACTGGCTGTATGATACCCCGCGAGTATTTTTTCCACATCTCCACTGCGTGTACCAAGATATTCACGGCCAGCGGCCCTGGCTGCCCAAGGCTACACTCATAGACAGTGGCTACCCTATCCCAAATCTCGCTGGAGCACGGACTGCCGGCAAGCGTGGAGGCGGAACGCACCATCCTGGGCGCCATCCTGCTGGATAATGCCGCCTATAGCGAGGCAGCTGAACGCCTCATTGCGGACGATTTTTCACTGGATTCGCATCGCCGAATTTATGGGCGCATGGGTGAGTTGATCGACGCCAACCGCGCCGTCGACATCATCACGTTATGCGAAGAACTGGATCGACAAAAGGAACTGGAGTCGATCGGCAATCGGGCGTACATCTTTTCGCTGACGGAAAATCTTCCGCGGCGGCTCAGCATTGAAGATTACGTGCGCATCGTCAAAGACAAGTCCATTCTGCGGCAGTTGATGGGGATTTGTTCCACGGCGCAGGCGCGGGCAGCGGATCAAAGTGAAGACGCGCTGGATGTGCTGAATGCTACGGAGTCGGCGCTGCTGGAAGTTTCCGAGCGGGGCATCACGCAGGGGTTTTCCAGTATTCCGGAGATCGTCAAAGGCTCTTTCGGTTCGATCGACAAGCTATATGAGCAAAGCCGCGATGTCACGGGCCTGGCCACACACTATATCGAGTTCGACCAGATGACCAGCGGTCTGCAGCCGTCGGAGCTGATCATTATTGCTGCGCGGCCTTCCATGGGCAAGACGGCATGGGCGATCAATATCGCTGAAAACGCCGCCGTGCGCGACGGCAAAATTGTTGGAGTGTTTTCGCTCGAAATGTCAAAGGAGGCGCTGCTGCGCCGCATGCTGGCTTCGCAATCCATGGTGAACATGCGCCATATCCAGACGGGATTTTTGACGCGCGACGATCGAGAAAAGCTGGTGGGCGGCCTGGGGCGACTGGCTGACGCCAAGGTGTTTATCGACGATACTCCGGGTATTTCGCTGGCCGAGATGAAGGCCAAAGCGCGCCGTCTGCGCCAACAGGAGGGCGGGCTCGATCTGATCGTCATCGACTACCTGCAATTGATGAGCGCCAGCAGCGGCGGCCCCAACGGTCGACGACCGGAAAACCGTACGCAGGAAGTATCGGCGATTTCCCGCGGTCTGAAATCCCTGGCAAAGGAAATGCGTGTGCCGGTGATTGCGCTTTCTCAGCTGAGCCGAGCCAGCGAACAGCGCGGTGGGGACAAAAAGCCGATGCTTTCGGACCTGCGCGAATCGGGTTCTATTGAACAGGATGCGGATGTCGTTGCCTTTATCCATCGGGACAGCTATTACAACCGGGATGACGACGGCGGAGAAGATCCTGAATCGAAGAACAAGGCGGAGATCATCATCGCCAAGCAGCGAAATGGCCCCACCGGAGTCGTGCAATTGATGTATATGCCCGAGTTCACTCGATTTGAAAATCCTTACAAGGGTGACGATGCTGCCGTTCCCAATTACTAGGGCAGAGGTTTCCCGCTCGCGGCTGGTCGGAAACTTCCAGTATCTGCGCTCGCTCCTTCCAGATATTGCTGAAGAGGCAGGCAATGGGAAACGCCTCGGCGAACTCGCCGCGGCGAGCGAATTGCTGGCGGTTGTAAAGGCCAACGCCTACGGGAATGGCCTCTCTCTCTGCGCTCCGTGGCTGGTCGAAGCTGGCGCGCGATGGCTGGGCGTGACCTCCGCAGAAGAAGGCGTGGCCGCTCGGCAGCTTTGCCCGGATGCCACCATCCTGGTGATGCGCGGCTTGCTTGCTGGAGAAGCCGACGCGCTACTGGAAGCGCGCCTGGTGCCGACGGTCTGGAATTCTACGCATCTCGATTTGCTGGCGGGCGCAACCCGGCAACGGATGGCCGCCGCCGGTAGCGTTCCGCTTCATCTCGAAATTGACACCGGCATGAGCCGCCAGGGGGTTGGCTTGCGTGCACTGCCGATGTTTCTGGATGCGTTGCGCAAAGTTCCCGCGTTGCATCTGGCGGGCGTCTCAACCCATTTTGCTTCCGCCGAGATGCTGGATGCGGAGCAGAATCGGCAGCAGGGATCGGCATTCCGGCAGGCGCTGGAACATATCTACACTGCGGGATTCCGACCACAATGGATTCACGCGGGGAATTCCTCGACACTACTTGCCCGACAATTCGAAGCCCTGTGCGGCATAGGGAAGACGTGGGGCGCCAGGTTCCTGCTGCGCCCTGGAATTGCGCTCTATGGGTATGCTCCGGCCTTTTCTGGAGCGGACATTGAGGCCGCCGAGCAGGCGCGCGCCCGACTGCAGCCAGTGCTGTCGTGGAGGACTTCGATCGTGTCTACGCAGACCGTAGAAGTTGGCGCCGCAGTGGGATATGACGCCACATTTATCGCCCGAGCGAGCATGCGGCTGGGGCTGCTACCGGTCGGATATGCGGACGGCCTGAACCGGAAATTATCGGGCAGCAATTCTTCACCGGGAGGCCTCGTACTGGTGCGGGGAGTGCGCGCTCCGATTGTAGGTCGCGTGTCCATGGACCTGACCGTGGTGGATCTGAGCCAAATCCCGAACGCGGCGACTGGCGACGAAGTCGTGATTCTCGGCGAGC
>JBDTBI010000052.1:0-7658 GCA_039924215.1 Acidobacteriaceae bacterium | reverse complement strand
GCTCTGCGGCGAGAAACAGGAGATAAAACCAGAGATGCCGTCGTTTAGACCGGTTCTCCTGATGCTGTAGATTGCTGCATTCCATCTCGTGCGGCCTTTCTTTAAGGAAAGGCTGCGCAACTATTTTCTCCGCGTTCTACAGCATCAAGAGAACCGGTCTAGTTCAGGAGAACCGGTCTAGGGCCGAGCTGGACCCGGCGCTTGCACCGTGCCGGAATTGGCCTGGGGTTGGGCGAAATAGCCAGCGCGGGTCCGCACCGTCAGTTTTCCTAACCCCTTGGCTTTCGCCTCCACTCGAATGGCGCGATAGCCGCCCTGGCTGATGGGCTGGGAAGGACGATAGCCGAGGATATATTGCTCGCGGATATCGTGAGCCACTTCCGTCGTGATGGCATCGACCTGATTGAGAGATTTCGGGAAAAACGCGATGCCGCCGGTTTCATCACTCAGCGACTGCAGGGCCTTGCGGGCTTGATGTCCTCGCCCAAATGGCTCGTCATAGAGCAGGCCACTGGAATACACGATGGGGCCATGCAGATCCTGGACGCGCCGAATGGTTTCCGCTAGCGTTGCGCTGGAGCTGTTGTCTTCTCCGTCGGTAACAATCAGAATCACCTGCTTGGTGCGCTTCGCCTGTTTTGACAGATGGTCCGCCGCTGCGATGACCGCATCATAGAGCGCGGTTCCTCCCTTGGAATCAATGTGGGCCAGCCCTTTCTCCAGGAGCTCGATATTGGAGGTAAAGTCCTGATCGAGGAACGCTTCATCGGAAAAATTCACGATAAACGCTTCATCCTGGGGATTGGATGCCCGTACAAGCTCGAGCGCGGCGCGATCCACGGCGTCTCGTTTCCCCGCCATGGAAGCAGAGTTATCCACCAGTATGGCTAGCGAGACAGGAACATCTTCCTGCCGAAAGGAGGAGATGGTCTGCGGAACGTTATTTTCATAGACGGTAAAGTCCTGCTGAGTAAGGTTGGTCACTTGATGGCGGTGGCGGCTGTCAATGACAGTGGCGTAGAGGACAACCTCATTGGCCGATGTGCGAAATACGAATGGCCCGTTCGCTCCGCCATGCGGGGTGGATTGGGTGGATTGGCTGGATTGAGTGGATTGGCCGGCGGGTAAGTTTTGTGTCGGCACACTTTCAGCACTCGGCGTCTGCTGGGCAAACACGGGTCCAGTGGATACGGAAATCGACGCGAGCGCTCCCAGCACCAGAAGCGGAATGAACGGCTTCCTCTTGCGAACAGGCATAATCTCCTTTGTATGTGCCCGCGATCGTCTGGCGATGCAGAGCCGGATGGGCCGAAGGACCGTCCTGGCGCGCACGGCTGGCCGTGCTTATACCTCCATAGTCCTACGTTCCCGGGTCGACCCGCAAGGCGCGGCTTTTCGCCCGATCGACGCTGACTCCACAAAGAGATGCGGCATCCGCTGCGATAGAATCTGGATACAGAGTGCATTCGTCGTCCGCCTGCCCACAGGCTGCGCCTGAACTGACAGGAGTTTGTCAACACAATGGCCCGCATTTTCCCATTTCGCGCCTTCCGCTACAATCCCGGCCTGGTCCGCGCCGAAGACGCAGTGACCCAGCCGTACGACAAAATTACGCCGGCAATGCAGCAATCGTATTTCCAACGCAGTCCAGACAACCTGGTCCGCATCATCCTCGGGCTCCCGGAATTATTCGACTCCGAAGAAAACAATGTCTATACGCGGGCGGCAGCGAGCCTAAAGAACTGGCGCCAGGAGGGAGTGCTGACGCAGGACAACGAATCGTCCATTTATGCCTACTCGCAGCGCTATGAAGTTCCGGGGACGCCGGGCGCAACCCAGGAGCGCAGGGGCTTTATTGCGCTGGGCGAACTGGCCGACTATAGCCAGGGAATCATCTTCCGGCATGAGCGGACCCTGGCCAAGCCGAAGTCCGACCGCTTGAATCTGTTGCGCGCCACCCGTGCCCATTTCGGACAGATCTTCATGCTCTATTCCGACCCTGGGCTGTCCGCGGAGCAGCTTCTCTTTGCCAACCCGTCGACTCCCGATATTGAAGTGACGGATGAATATGGCGTGCTGCATCGGGTCTGGAAGATTTCCGAACCGAGCACAATCAACCTGCTGCTGAGCGCCATGCAGGACAAGAAATTGATCATCGCCGATGGCCACCATCGATACGAAACCGCGCTGAATTACAGCCGCGAACACGCACCGAAGCAAACAGGGTCATCGGCCGAACGCCCAGCAGGCAATCTACCTCAACCGTCCTATCCGGAGGCGGCCGCCATGATGACATTCGTCAACATGGATGCCAAGGGCCTGACGATTTTGCCCACGCATCGCGTGGCGCATGGATTGGAAAAGTTTGATCCGGCAGCGTTTCTAAAACGTGCCGGGGAATATTTCGACGTGAAGGCGATTCCAGCCGACAGCGACACCGCTGCCATGCTGCGCCAGCTTGCCGAAGCAGGAAAAGCAGGCACAAGTTTCATCGCGGTCACGCGCGCGGGCAACTATCTTTTGAAAGGGAAAAAGGCAGTGATCGATGCGCTCCTGGCCGATCAGCCCGAACGGCAACGGCAGCTGGATATCGTGCAACTGCACTCGGTTGTGCTGGAGCAGGTGCTGGGTATTTCTCAACAAGCCGTGCTCGATCAAAGCCATTTGCGATACCCGCGTGAAGCTACGGATGCCATACAGCAGGTACACTCTGGCGACGCGGATGTCGCGTTCCTGATGAATCCTGTCACGCTCGATCAGTTGCGGGAAGTGGCTTTCGCGGGAGATGTGATGCCGCAGAAGTCAACCGACTTTTACCCCAAATTACTGAGCGGCCTAACCATCTATGCGTTGGACTAGCTGGACGCGAACGACGGAATTACGGCGACGGGCGAGAAGAGTACCGGAGATGCATTCGAGCCGATCGAGACACAGGGCAGGTCTGTCGCTGGCTGGAGTCTTCGGCCTTTGTTTTCTCTCAATTGCCGGAGCCCAGCGGACGCCGACACCGTCAGTCACGACGCCGAGGCCCACAACTTCCCTGCCCGCGTCACGATCCAACCCACAGCCGCCTGCAAGACCTTCTTCTCCGCCAAACGTTCCGACGGCAACCGAGCCTCGCGCACCGCAGCCGCGGTTCGTCATTCTGTTGGATCCGGCTCACGGTGGAACGAACAATGGTGCAATACTGGGTGCCGCCGGCATGGAAAAGAATTACGTGCTTGCGCTCGCGGTCCGATTGCGTGCACTGCTAAATCGGCGCGACATTCGCACGATCATGACGCGAGACGGAGATACGTCGTTGGACAATACCGCGCGGGCTGAAATTGCAAACCGGACTAACGCGGCTGCCTGCATTCTGCTGCATGCTTCGCAGACAGGAAATGGGGTTCATCTATTTACTTCCTCTTTACCTGTCTCCACGCAGCCAGACCCTCGCCGAACTTTTTTGCCCTGGCAGACGGCACAGGCCGCTTACGGGACCGAGAGCCTACGACTGGAATCGGATTTCGATACGGCCCTGGCCCAGCAGCACGTTCCAGTGCTGCTGGATAAAACGTCTTTAATGCTTCTGGACAGCATGGCGTGCCCTACTGTGGCCATTGAGGTCGCTCCACTGGACGCAAATACTCCGCTCACCGATGCAGGCTATCAACAGAAAATCCTAAAAGCTCTCGACGCTGCGTTGGTTGCTTGGCAAAGTGACTGGAGGTCGCAGCCTTGATTCCGCGCTATCAGAAAATTATTTTATGGCTGCTGCTGATCAGCTGCGTTCTGATGGCTGCGTATCTGATCCGCACGCGAACGCGAGCGCGGGAGCAACTTGCTGTCCTGCCCGATGCGGCGCCCATGCCCACAGCCAAAGCTCCGCCGGTGAAGGCAACTCTGCTGATTGCGAATGACCAGGATGGGTCGCTGGCGAACATGCACCAGCAGCTTGTGCTGCCGATGGAAACGACCGCGCGCGCGCGAACATTGCTGAACGATCTGTTCGCTGAGTATGCCGAACCTGGCTCTCCTCATCCTCTTGCTGCCATCCCAGCAGTCAACGACGTGTTTCTGCTGCCGGTGCCGGGGTTCAAGCCCGCCGATGCGCAACAAATGGCTGTGATCAATCTGAGTAGTAGTTTTGTCGACCATCACCCTTCCGGCATTCTGGTGGAAACGCTGACGCTGCTTTCAATCCTTGGAACACTGCACGCGAATTTGCCGCAAATTGCGCAGGTACGGTTTCTGGTCGATGGCCGCCCCAGAGACACGCTGGCTGGCCATGTGGATTTGAGCCGGACTTACCTGACGGCCAACGATGTTCCCGGTGTCGCGGCGACGGAAGCAGCCGGTGTGCAGAATGCAGCACCACCAGTAAAAACACCGGCGGAGAGCCAACCATGACAGAGCCGAAGAATAGAAGATCCATGACAACAGATGCTACGGCGCAAGCCCCGATACGGATTGGCGTGTTCGATTCTGGCTTTGGCGGCCTTACCGTGCTACAAGCGCTGCTGCCTCAGATTCCGACCGCGAAATTTTTCTACCTTGGCGACACAGCGCGCCTGCCGTACGGCTCCAAGTCGCAGGCGACCGTGGCCCGCTATGCTGTCGAAAGCGCGCAACTGCTGGAATCCTACGGCGCCGATACGCTTGTCATTGCGTGCAACACCGCCAGCGCACTGGCGCTGGATCAAATCCGCGCAGCGGCGCATGTCCCCGTACTGGGAGTGATTGAGACCGGTGCTGAGAGCGCCGCAGCCGCAAGCTCGACTCGGGATGTACTGGTGCTGGCCACTCAGGCGACGGTGCAGAGCCACGCCTACGCGCACGCCTGCGCCGCGCACGGCCTGCGCAGTATCGAAAAGGCATGTCCCTTGCTGGTCCCGCTGATCGAGGAAGGGTGGATCGATCATTCAGTGACCCGCGAAGTGCTGCGCATTTATCTGGAAGAGGCGGCCGCAGCCGCCAATTCGGAAGGCCTGACGCCTGATACGCTGTTGCTGGGATGCACGCATTATCCGTTGCTGCGCACGCTGCTCGAGGCCACCCTGCCCGAAGGAATGACGATCCTGGATTCGGCGGAAACGACCGCCCGGCGCATTCGGCGGCAACTGGAAGAGAAAGGTGTACTGCCCGCGACGTCTGCGAGCGGACAAATACCAGATCTGGCGCGTTGCCATTTTTACGCTACCGACTCGGTTGATAAATTCCGTACGCTGGGCAGCCGGTTTCTGGGCCAGCCCATTGAGCACGTGGAACTGATCGACCTGGGCGGATAAAACCCGGGGCACTGGTATTCTGCATAAAGCAATTCTGGAAGCAAAAGATGAGGGAGGAAGTATGCTGCATCTTGAAGGTCGCATCGCCGTTGTCTTCGGTCTGGCGAACAAGCGCTCCATTGCCTGGGCGATTGCACAGAAACTGCACGAATCCGGCTGCAAGCTGATCATCGGCTATCAAAATGAACGCCTGAAACAGGAAGCGGAGAGCTTGCTGGGAGATCTGCCCGGTGCCGAGGCGCTGCAATGCGACGTATCGAGCGATGCGGAGATTGAGCGCGTCTTCGCCGATCTGAAGCAGCGCCATGGAAAGCTGCATGTGCTGGTCCATTCCGTCGCCTATGCGCCGGCAGAGGAACTGAGAAATAACTTTATCCACACGTCCAGAGAAGGCTTTCGCGTAGCTCACGATGTCAGCGTCTATTCGTTGATCGCGCTTGCCCGCGCCGCTGCTCCGCTGATGACAGAAGGCGGCAGTATCATCACCATGACCTACTACGGCGCGGAAAAAGTGGTGCCGCATTACAACGTGATGGGAGTGGCCAAGGCCGCACTGGAAGCCACCGTACGCTACCTGGCCTTCGACCTGGGCAGCCAAAATATTCGCGTGAATGCGATTTCCGCCGGACCGATCAAAACCCTTGCCGCGCGGGGCATTGGCGGACTGAGCGAAATGCTGAAGGCCCATGCCGCGCGCGCTCCACTGCATCGCAATACAGAACAGGCGGAAGTGGGCGGGACTGCTGCCTTTCTGGCTTCCGACCTGGCTTCCGGCATTACCGGCGAAGTGATTTACGTGGATAGCGGCTACAACATCATGGGATTTTAGAAGCGGGACTTGAGGGGCGGAAGGTGAGAGTGATTTTTCTCTCGTCGCCCGACAGCGTTTCAATTGCGATCTCGCCGTCACTGCGTGCCGTAACAGAGGGAAATTTTTCGCCCCACTCAATCAGCAGCAGGCTCTCGGGCGTTATGAGATCTTCGATCCCAAGCGTGTCCAGTTGCCTCTGATTTTCGATGCGATATAAATCCAGGTGATACAGCAGAACGGTTGCGCCCAGATCTGCGTGTTCGACACTGCGCCCCGCATATTCATGGATCAAAGTAAAGGTGGGACTGGTGACCTCATCGGGCTCCGCAGCACCAAGCGCGGCGGCAATTCCCTTCACCAGCGTGGTTTTGCCCGCACCTAAATCTCCACGCAAAATCAGAACTTTCGGCGGGACGAGCAACCTGGCCAATTCGCGGCCTACTTCGATGGTGTCTTCGGGCGAATGAGTGCGGTAGACACGATCGGCTGCTTCGATGGGTCTGGCATCACTCACGGCCGCCCCTCCTGCAGCCAGGTCAAGCCGTCGTGCTCGACAGGCGCCTGAATGGCTTGCGAAAGATGGTCCAGCATCTCGGTCGCCAACATCGTATGCTCGTCACGGTGGCGCACAAAAAGGTCCGCGGCCGCACCATGGAGCCAGACGGCGCACTCCACCGCCTCCGCGATGCGCTGCGGGAATTGGGCGATTAGCGCGGCCACAATGCCGGTAAGGATATCGCCGCTGCCGCCCTTGGCCATGGCTGGATTGCCGCTGGTATTCACCGCGATGCTGCCATCCGGGTGAGCGACCAGGGTGCGCCAGCCTTTTAGCACCAGGGTGACATGATGCGCCATGGCGAAATCTCGCGCGGTGCGTAGCCGATCGCGCTGGACGTCGGCAATCGTCGACCCGAGCAGCCGCGCCATCTCGCCAGGATGCGGCGTAAGAACCAGAGCTCGCTTCTGTCCGTCCAGCAGTTCAGCGTGGCCCTCGAATGCATTCAGTCCGTCGGCATCCACCACGGTAGACAACTCCGACCGTCGAACCAGATCGCGAACAAAGTCGGCTGTCTCCGGAGCACGGCCAAGGCCGGGTCCGATGGCGAGGACGTCGATACCATGCAGCATCTTCTCCATTCGCGCGGATTCGAGATTTTTTGAGGAAATTTCGCCGCCGGACGTTTCCTCCAGCAGCAGCGTCATCATTTCCGGCGCGAAGCCAGCGACAATGGAGGCCACGCTGCGAGGGATGGCCGCCGTCACCAGACCCGCCCCAGCACGCATCGCGGCCAGCGAAGCCATAGAAGCAGCACCCGCTTTGCCGGGCGATCCGCCAACCACCAGCACGTGCCCAAAGCGCCCTTTGTTGGCGTCCAGCGCTCGTGGCTGCTCCATAATCGCTTTCGATACTCCCGTCCAATGGATGGAGCACGAATTTCCATTGGTTGCCGACCGAGTTCCGCCGGAAATCGCTAGCTCGGCGGGCGAACCGATTTGTGCGACCGCGACTGGACCCCGGGTGAGCGCGCCAAAAACATGCGCCAGTTTCGGGGAGGTGAATGTGATGACCGCGTCGG
>JBDTBI010000051.1:0-6418 GCA_039924215.1 Acidobacteriaceae bacterium | reverse complement strand
GCGCCGATGCCTTGGAGAGAATGCCATCTATGATCTGGTGGCATCTTGCTACACGCCAACCGCGACCTTCACCTCCGCCTTCGCTTCGCTTCTTACGAGCCTCTTCAGCCCATACGGTTTGATTGTGATCGACGCTTCGACGCGGCTCTTCCACGCCCTTGCCCGCTCCACCTTGCGCGCTGCGATTCAACAGGCCGATGAGATTCATGCGGCCCTGCTGGAACGCAACCAGGCATTGGAGCAGGCTGGATACCATGCTCAAGTAACCGTCGGGAAATCCTCGAGCCTGTTGTTTCTCATCGACGAAACCACGGGCGTGCGCAACGCATTGAAAAAAATCTCGACTGACACCTGGGTCGCGGGTTCGGCACGCTACACAAGTTCGGAACTTGTTTCCATCCTGGACTCAGCTCCAGAACGAATCAGCCCCAATGTTTTGCTGCGTCCCGTTGTGGAGGACACGCTGCTTCCCACATCCGCCTACATCGGTGGCCCCTCGGAGGTTGCCTACTTCGCGCAGTCTCAGGTTGTGTACCAGCGCATTCTGGGCCATACCACGCCGGCGCTGCCGCGATACTCCGCAACATTGGTCGGACCGGAGATGGCGCAGTTGCTGCAGCAATATGGACTGACGCTGCCCGACGTGTTCACCACCAGCGACGCGCTCGGCCATCGTCTCGGCGCACGCGCCATCCCGATCGAAGGCAAGCGCAAACTTTCTGCCGCCGGAAATGCGCTGCAAGAGGAACTGGAAGCCGTCACCGCATGGATGCGCGCCCAGGATCAGGGGCTGGGCCACGCCGCCGATATCGCCGCGTCGAAGATGCTGTATCAGATGAACCGGTTGCGTCGGCTGTCCGCCACCTTCCAGTTGCAGCGCGACCAAAGCCTGCGACGCAACGCCGAAACACTGTGCCAGAATCTGTTTCCCAGCGGCAATCTACAGGAGCGCGTGCTCGCGGGTGTCTCTTTCCTCGCCAACAACAGCCAGTCTCTTATCGATCTGTTGGTCGAACAGGCGCGGACGGGGCACTGCGGCCATCACGCACTCTTTCTCTAGCCACCGAGCGAAAGATGTATCCTGATGCGGAGTTTGAAATCGCAGAAGGGATGCATCCGATGCCTCAAAAAACTTCCACAATTTTTGATATCACCTGCCCCGATTGCGGCGCCATCGTCAAAGTGGATGCGAGTACCCACGCCGTCATCGCTCATACCCCGGCCCCGAGGAAGAGAACCTTCGAAGATTTTGAGGCCGCCACGCGTGCGTTGAAAGACCAGGAAGAGCGGAAGCAGATGCTCTTTCGCCAATCCGTGGAAGCGGAACGAAACAAGGATGACGTGCTCGAGAAAAAATTTTCAGAAGCACTGCGCCGCGCCAAGGAATCGCCCGACGAAGCCCGCCCGCTGCGGGACTTCGATCTGGATTGATTGCTGTATTTGAATTAAGATTGCCACGACTGTGAAATCATCTGATTCTTCCAAGCCAACTGTTTCCTTCACTCGCCGTCGTCTTTTGAAAGGTGCTGGAGCGGTTGCCGCCGCTGCTGCCGCCGGATCGCTGATGCCCCCGAACGTGCGGCGCATGCTGGCGCAAGGGCGTGCGGGGCACGGATCGTTGCGCGACATCAAGCACATTGTCGTCCTGATGCAGGAGAATCGTTCCTTCGACCATTACTTTGGCACCCTGTCGGGCGTGCGCGGGTTTGACGATGCCAAGGCGATGAGTCTGTCCACTGGCAAGTCCGTGTTTTACCAGCCAGATGACGTCAATCCCAAGGGATACCTGCTGCCTTTCCATCTCGACACTCGCGCCACCAGCGCCCAGAAGATTCCTTCCACCAACCACGGATGGGCTACCCAGCACGCGGCATGGAACGGCGGCAAGATGGATCAATGGCTACCGGCCCATCGCAAAGCCGATGGCGTGCACGGCCCGTACTGCATGGGCCATTACACTCGCGACGATATTCCATTCCATTACGCGCTGGCCGATACGTTTACGATCTGTGATTCCTATCATTGCTCCGTCCTGGGACCGACCCATCCAAATCGAATGTATTGGATGACTGGCATGATCGATCCAAAGGGTCTCCACGGTGGGCCGCTGATCGATAACCGATCCGAACCGGGCGGCTTCACCTGGACCACCTACCCGGAGCGGCTGGAGAAAGCCGGCGTTCCCTGGAAGGTCTACCAGCAGGAAAATCATCACCACTATAAAAGCCTCGCGCAAGAACATCTGGCCCACGAGAAACATCTTCCCTTCAACATGCTGAGCTATTTCAGGGCATACCAGGAAGCATCGCCGAGCTCGCCCCTTTACACCAAGGCCATGGTCGTCAGCCCGGACGGCCAGTTCGAATACGATGCCAAGAACGACAAGCTGCCCGCTGTCTCGTGGATCATGCCCACCAGCTTTCAATCGGAGCATCCTGATTTTATGCCGGCCGACGGCGCAACCTTTATCGCCAGCAAAATCGACGCCATTGCGTCCAACCCGGACGTCTGGGCCAAAACGCTATTCGTTCTGAATTACGATGAGAACGATGGTATTTTCGACCACGTTGCACCCCCGGTTCCACCCCCTGGAACTACGGATGAGTTTATTCAGGGCCTCCCCATCGGCGGCGGCTTTCGGGTTCCATGCGTCTTGATTTCTCCCTGGACGACGGGTGGATGGGTATGCAGCGAGCCATTCGATCACACCTCCGTGCTGCAACTCCTGGAGCAGTTCACTGGCGTACGAGAGCCGAATATCAGCGCCTGGCGGCGGCAAACGTTTGGCGATCTTACTTCGACATTTCGAACCAAGGGTGCAGGCAGCAAACCTCCGATACTTCCGGATACGAGTGGTTCGCTCGATCTGGCCAAGTACGGTGCGGCGAATCTGCCCGAACCCGTTTTACCCGGCGCAGAGCAGGAGTTCCCAATGCAGGAGAAAGGTTCGCGCAAGCGGATATGACAGTCAGTCTTTTTAGTAACGCGCCCTTTGCCTTCATGCAGGACTGCGGCGCACATGTGTTTCAGCACATTTCGACAACACCCGCAAACGTATCTTTTGCAGGCCTTCGCAGGCCAGGAGACGACCTCTGATGAAATCATCCGATTCTTTCGATCCAGCTGTTCCCTTCACCCGCCGCCGTCTTTTGAAAGGTGCTGGAGCTGTTGCCGCCGCCGCCGCTGCCGGGTCCCTGATGCCGCCGAATGTGCAGCGCATGCTGGCGCAGGGGCGTGTGGGACGCGGATCGTTGCGTGACATCAAGCACATCGTTGTCATGATGCAGGAGAACCGCTCCTTCGACCACTACTTTGGCACCCTGGCGGGCGTGCGCGGGTTTGACGATCCGAACGCGATGACGCTGTCCACGGGCAAATCTGTGTTTTACCAGCCAGACTCCGTCAATCCCAAGGGATACCTGCTGCCCTTCCATCTCGATACCCGCGCCACCAGCGCTCAGAAGATTCCTTCCACCAGCCACGCCTGGGCGGTGCAGCACGAGGCATGGAACGGCGGCAAAATGGATCAATGGCTACAGGCCCATCGCAAAGCAGATGGACTCCATGCCCCGTATTGCATGGGCCATTACGAACGAGAAGATATTCCCTTCCAGTTCGCGCTGGCCGATACGTTTACGATATGCGATGACTATCACTGCTCCGTGCTGGGCCCAACGCACCCCAACCGGATGTATCTGATGACCGGCACAATCGACCCGAACGGCCTAAACGGAGGCCCACTCATCAATAACCGCAAAGCAAAGGATGGCTTTACCTGGACCACCTACCCGGAGCGACTGGAGAAAGCCGGCGTTCCCTGGATGGTGTATCAGCAGAAGGATAACTACGGGTGCAACGCGCTGGAGTATTTCCGGAACTTCATGGAGGCCCCGGTCGGCTCCTCGCTGCATACCCGCGGCATGGTTCGCGGCCCGCTGGGCCAGTTTGAGTACGATGCAATCAACGACAAGCTACCTCCTGTTTCCTGGATCATCCCCACCAGCTTCCAGTCGGAACATCCGGATTACATGCCCGCCGACGGAGCCGCCTTTGTAGCCAGCAAAATCGACGCCATTGCGGCCAATCCGGACGTCTGGGCGAAAACCCTGTTCATCCTGAATTACGACGAAAACGATGGTATCTTCGACCACGTTGCACCCCCCGTTCCACCGCCTGGAACCACGGATGAGTTTATTCAGGGCCTTCCCATCGGCGGCGGTTTCCGGGTTCCCTGTATCCTGATCTCTCCCTGGACGACGGGTGGATGGGTTTGCAGCGAGCCATTCGATCACACCTCCGTGCTGCAACTCCTGGAGCAGTTCACTGGCGTGCGAGAGCCGAACATCACCGAATGGCGTCGCCACACCTTCGGCGACCTTACCTCGGCATTCCGCATCAAGGGCGAAGGCAGTAAGCCCCCGGAGCTGCCCGATACCAGCGGCCCGCTCGACCTGGCCAAGTACGAAGCGGTCAATCTGCCTAAGCCCGTTTTACCCGGTGCAGAGCAGGAGTTTCCTACCCAAGAGAAGGGTTCCCGCAATCGCATCGGACCCACCACGCGTCGAGGGCTCTTCGACAAGATGTTCAAGCACGACTGAAATGCGTCGGCTTTCCCCGCTGCCTGAGCCCCTCAGGCAGCGGTTCTGCATCACGAAATCCATCCTATTGTGGCTCAGGTCGTTAAGAGCCATTCCTGTAGTAGCTCTACGACCGATGGGTTCCCCCAGCCTGCCTCGTTTCCAGTCAATTGAAAGAGGGTCAGTGCCGTACCTGATTCCTGCATATTTTGTCTAGAGTACGAAGGTTTTTTTGTCGTTTTATTTCCCGAAATGGGATAGACTCAGGCAGTATTTCCCGCACTTACAGCCGTTTGCAGAGGTAGGACAGACGGAGTTTTGTGCTCGAAATCTGTTGTTCCTCACCCGACTAGAAGTCACAGTATGCAATGAATTGCACACTGCTGGCAGCGACTCCCCCGCTCCCATGCTCGCGGATACGGATGCGCTGGCGCAATGCAAATTGGGCAAGGAAAACTTGAGGTTTGCACTTGTGCGGCACAGGTTGGTAGGGCAAGACTCACTTACCTGTCACAGTCCAGCCGCCCCCTAATACCGAAACTTGTGCTGCTGTCTGGCGCCAGGTTTCGGAAAGTTTCTGGATGGATTGAATCCAGCCGGTATCTACGTGAAACCGGCCTGTACCCCATCCGAATATCGACGCAGATTCACCGATTTTTTTTGAGGTCACTATCATGTCACGATCTTTCTCCCTCCGCTCCTCCCGTGGTTTCTCTCTTCGACTTGCCTCTGCTGCTTTCTGCACGGCCAGTCTCGTCAGCATTCTCGCCGTACCCAGTTCCGCTCGAGCGCAGGGTCTGTTTCAGCCTCCCTCGCCGACCCTGACCGCCGGTACGGCCCCACAGGGCGTAGCTGCAGCCGATTTCAACCGCTCCGGCTTCATGGGCCTGGTAGTCGCCAATAGCCACGTCAGTGGCGGAGGTGGAGGCAACAGCACGGTATCGGTCTTCCTGGGGACAGGTAACAACGCGTATGGAACGGGGCATGCCTACTCGAGCTGCAAAAACCCGACCGCCGTTCTGGCGCAGGATGTGAACAACGATGGATATCCAGACATTATCGTCGCCTGCACCAGCTCCAGTACCATCGGCGTACTCCTGAATCTCGGAACGGGCACATTTGGCACCGTAACCAACTACACATTCACCGGCAACCCGATCGCGCTGGTATCTGGCGACTTTCTTGGGAACGGCCGTGTCGACATTGCCGCCGCCAATAGCGGAGGCAACATTGATGTACTCGTGAACAATGGAACCGGGACGTTTAGCAAGAGCACCGTCAATATTAGTGGCACCCTGTCCGGCATCGCTGCCGGCGACTTCAACAACGATGGCCATCTCGACCTGGCCGTCTCTGACAGCGGCGGCAACAAGGTCGATGTCCTTACCGGCAGCGGTACCGGCACCTTCACCTTGCATGGTACTGGTTCCGCGGTGGGGACAGGAACCAAGCCAAGTGATATCGTGGCTGCGGACTTCAACAATGACGGCAACCTCGACGTTGCCACCACGAACGCGGGCAACAATACAGCAACCATTTTGAAAGGGGACGGCAGCGGCGCATTGACGGTGCAAGCCGCACAGGCAACCGGCACAGACCCAATCGCCATCGTCGCCACCGATGTCAACGGCGACGGCGCTCCGGACGTGGTGGCTTTCGACGAACTCTCCACCAGCACCGGCGAAGTCGACGTGCTTCTTGGTAATGGCAATGGCACGCTGCAGATCGCGCAGACGATCAGCCAGGGCTTTCTCCCCGGTACGCAGGCGGTTGTTGCGGACTTCAATCGCGACGGCAAGCCGGATATCGCGTTGGCCCAGCAGAACCTGAATAATGCTTCC
>JBDTBI010000050.1:0-9029 GCA_039924215.1 Acidobacteriaceae bacterium | reverse complement strand
ATCGCACGCAAACTGGCCTCACTTGGCGCAACCACCATCCTCACCGCGAGAAACCTCGACCATCTCGAGTCGATTGTGGCAGAAATCATCGCAGCCGGCGGCCGTGCGGAGTGTTATCCGTGCGATTTGACCAGGCCGGAGCAGATTGAGGCATTCGCGCAGCAGGTGCTGAAGGCACATCAGCACTGCGAAATTCTCGTGAACAATGCCGGAGTGGGCTGGTTCGAAGGCCCGCTGCATGCAACCCCTCTCGATGTCTGGGATAACATTCTGGCCATCAACTTCCGAGCGCCCTATCTGATGCTGTGCGCCTTTGCGCCTGCAATGGTTGCGGCAAAACGTGGCCACATCATCAATATCTCTTCGCTGGCCAGTAAGAATCCTGTGCCCAATGGAGCCGCCTATGCCGGTTCGAAAGCGGGATTGAACGGGATGATGGTTTCCGCCGCGGAGGAACTGCGGCAACATCAGGTGCGCGTGTCGCTGGTGTGTCCTGGAACCGTGCGGTCAGAATTTGGGACGGGCCAATCGTCGCAAAAATCCGCCCTGGGAGCGATCCAGCCGGGAGATGTTGCGGAAATCGTGGCCCTGCTGGCGACGCAAGGCGATGCATCGTTCATCAGTGAAGTCCTGGTACGGCCTACACTGAAGAAGTAGAGACGATTGCGCTTGTCAACCCACTGGCTCTCGGGCGGCTGCGCTGGGTGATTCGATTGTGTTAGCTTTAATTAGGCACACAATATATAGGGTTGCGGACTTCTTATCCACAACCCGCTGTACCTATATATTGACCCTATCCCGAGTCCGGGCTACAGTGAAGCCATCGGTGGCGTGAACCATGTCGCCGGACTGCTGTATGGAGGAGCGTCGATTGCTCGAACTTAAGCGCATTCATATTCTCGGCTTCAAGTCCTTTTGCGATCGCACGGACGTGGTGCTGGACAGCAATGGCGTCACCGCCATTGTCGGCCCCAACGGTTGCGGCAAATCCAACATCTCGGACGCCATCAGCTGGGTACTTGGCGCGCAGTCCGCGAAGGACCTGCGCGGCATCAAGATGGAAGACGTCATCTTCGCCGGGACGCGGGAACGCAAGCCCACCGGCATGGCTGAGGTTTCGCTCGTCTTAATCGACCCGGAAGTGTACCAACCTGCCACTTTCCCTGCTGGGCCGGAGGCAGTCGAGGATGACTGGGACGAAGCGGCGGTCCGCTCGGAGGCAGCGCGGGATACGGAAGCGATTACGGCCGAACTGCAGCCGGGCCCAGTGCTGGAGGAAGCGGCGGAAGCCGAGGATGATGCTACAGACGATGCCGCACCTGAGGGAGAAAGTAATGTTGTCCTGAAAATTCGTCGCCGGAAATTTCAACGCAATCGTGCGCAGGATGGCGAAGTCATCCTTTCTCGTCGATTGTTCCGCACCGGAGAAAGCGAATACCTGCTGAATGGAAAGCTTTGCCGACTGCGCGACATTCACGATGTGTTGATGGGCACCGGCCTGAGTTCCGATTCCTATGGAATCATCGGGCAGGAACGGATTGGACAGTTACTCAGCAGCAAGCCGCATGAGCGCCGGGCGATTATTGAAGAGGCTGCCGGAATCACACGTTTCAAAACGAAAAAACATCTAGCGGAATTGCGACTGGAACAGGCCAAGCAGAACCTCGCCCGCGTCAACGACATTTTCGACGAGGTTGCTCGTCAGATGAATTCGCTCAAACGCCAGGCAGCCAAGGCCGAACGCTATGGCGCACTGCGCGATGAGCTTCGCCAGCGTCTGCGGGTGGTGCTCGCCACACGGCTTTCCCTGATGGATACGGCTACGATTGCGGTCGCGAAGGAACTGGCGCAACTGACCGTGCAGATCGATGAACTCACCCAGACAATCGCCACCATCGACCAGCAGCGGGCGGCTACCGTGGCGGAAGGCTACAGCTGTGAACAGCAGGCACGGGATGCCGCGACCCGGGCCAACAACGCGTCTGTGGAACTGGAGCGGACCCTCGGTCAGTTGCAGGCCAATCAGGATCGCGCCTCAGACCTGGCCACGCGCCTGCAGGCCGCGCAGGCGGAGCTGGCGCAGACGCAGCAGCAGCTTGCAGGACTGGAAACCGAACGCAGCCAGCATCAGAAGTTTCTGGAGCAGGCACAGGAAGCGGTCGACGGCGCACGGAAGGACATGCAGACGCGTCAGCATGCATTCCAGAGCGCCACCACAGAGCTGGCCGCGGTCAACGAGCGGATGGAGGCGTCCCGACGTCAAATGCTGCACTGGATGTCTCAAGCCAATCAGGTGAGGAACCAGATCACCCAGGGCGAAGCCACGCTGGAAGGCTATCAGCGGGAGGCAGACCGTTTGGGAACAGAACGGGCTGGAGTACAGAGTGAGCTGGAAAAACTGGGCGTGGAACGCGGACAAGTCTCGCTGAACTTTACGTCTGCCAGTAATGTGCTGCAGGATATTGAAACGGAACTCGCTACGTTGCGGGTTCAACTTGACACCCAGCGGACGGAAGAAGCGGCCGCTCGCCGACAGGCCGATCAACTTCGTGCCGAGCAGGCCACACTGCAGGGACGCAATCATTCTTTGGAATCTCTGATTCGCGAGCACAGCTACTCAACCGACACAGTGCGCCAGTTGTTGCGCACGAACACGATGGAAGGCAATCATGCGCCTGTGGGCGTGCTGGCGGATTTTGTCGAGGTTTCCAATCAATACGAATCAGTGATCGATGAGTTTCTGCGCGACGAGCTGAATTTTATTGTTGTAAAAAGCTGGAAAGACGCGCAGGAAGGAATGCGGGTCCTGAAGACAGATGTGGATGGACGCGCGACATTTCTGGTCCATCCCGATGACTCGCAGGCGAAGTTTTCTTTTGCCCCTGGAATCGTGGAACCTCTTAGCGAATCGCGCGCCGGCGTCGTGCGGCTAAAAGACTGCATTCGCGTTCTGGATGGTTTCGGTAGTTCGTTGGAAGTGATCCTTCCGAAACTGCGCCATGGCTACGTCGTTCCGGACACCGAAACCGCCAGATCGCTGGCGCTGGAAAATCCGGAAGCATTCTTTTTATCCCCCACTGGGGAATGCTTTCACAACGTCACCGTTACAGGCGGCAAGCCAAGCGTCGAAGGCCCGCTCGCGTTGAAGCGTGAACTGCGCAGCACACAGCACTTACTTGCCCAGGCGGACGAAGCATTGGCAACAGCTGAGCTGGATTCCATGCAGTTGGCGCACAGAGTGGCGGAACTTTCCCGCCAGATTGAAATCAAGTCCACAGACCGTCGTCAGGCCGAACAGGAATCCGCCAACACCGGAGCCGCATTGCGCCAGATGGAAGCGGAAGTAGGCCGACTGGAACGTCGCTTGAGCGAGTGGACGCTTCAGACGGACCGCAACAGATCGGCACAGGCGGAAAAAACAGCGTGGGTAGCGGAGCGACGCCAGGAAATCGAGCGGCACGAACAGGAACGGACTCGGTTTGAGCAGGAATTGAATGCTGCCCAGGGTTCGCTGGAAACGCTTCGAATCGCGCGTGATACGGCACAGCAGCAAATGTCCGAAGCTTCGGTCGAACTGGCGGGATTAGAGGAGCGGAGACGCGGCGCGGCCGGCTCCGCAGAGCGATTGAACCGTATGGTCGATGGCCTGCAACAACGGGCGCATCAATTGGAACAGATGATGGCCGCGGGGGATGCAGAGCAAAAACAACGCGTGCTGGAGCAGGAGCGACTGCAACTGCGCAGCCAGGAACTGGAAACCAACCGCGAGACGGCACGCCGCCAAGCCGAAGAATTGGCACAGCAATCCGCAACCCTGCGCCAGCAGGCGGCGGAGGTAGAACAACAGGTCCGCGCCCTTCGAGTCGATCTGGAAGCATTTCGCGACCGGCGCAGTGAAGCAGCAGCACACGCCGCGCGAGTTTCCTCTGACCTGGTGCATCTCGAAGAGACCTGCGTGCAGGACCTTACCGTACCCGCCGAGGAACTGCGCGCCGACACTTCACTGGAGCATCTGGAGCCAGAGCCTTTAGCGGTGGAGGAGGAAAGCTGCCGCACGATCAAGCAGAAGATCGAGTCGATGGGGCCGGTCAACATGATGGCGCTGGAAGAATACAAGGAAGCTGCCGAGCGTCACGAATTTCTGGAGACACAGCGCAAGGACCTGGTCGATTCCATTGACAACACGCAGAACAGCATTCGCGAAATTGAAGTGGTTCTGCGCAGCAAGTTTGAAGAGGCTTTTACCTCCATCAATGAAAATTTTTCCACCACGTTTTCCGATTTGTTTGGCGGCGGCCAGGCGTTTATGAAGCTGACCGACCAGGAAAATCTCGATGAGAGTGGTGTCGATATTATCGCTTCCCCTCCCGGGAAAAAACTGCAGAATATCCTTTTGCTTTCCGGCGGAGAAAAGGCGCTGACGGCCCTTTCGCTTCTGATGGCAATCTTCAAGTACCAGCCCAGCCCCTTCTGCGTCCTGGATGAAGTGGATGCCGCGCTGGACGAGACGAACGTAGGCAGGCTCTCCACCATGTTGCAGAAAATGAGCGTCCACACTCATTTCATCGTCATCACTCACAGCAAGCGGATGATGCAGATAGCGGACGCAATCTTCGGTGTGACCATGCAGGAGCCCGGTGTTTCCAAGATTGTTTCGGTTCGGCTGGGCCGTTCGCTGGAGAGAGCCTCCGCTTGAGGTGAAGAAAAATCGCCCACATGCAAACTAATCCCTCACACAGGCATCCGTATACTTCAGCTGCTTGCCATGAGACACTTCGCATGAAAGGCTCAAGAGTATGCTCGAAGCACTTTTACAAGCCAATCTTCCAGATCTCAAGCTCCATGCACGGGGTAAGGTGCGGGACATCTATGCTGTCGACGATCAGCTATTGTTGATTGCTACAGACCGAATCTCAGCCTTTGATCACATCCTGGCATCCGGTATTCCCGACAAGGGCAAGCTCCTGACTCAGATTTCCCTGTTCTGGTTCGATCTGTTGAAGGACCTGGTGCCGAATCACCTGATTACAGCCGACATCAACCTCTATCCACCCTCTCTCCAGCCATACCGCGAAATATTACACTTGCGCTCTATGCTGGTGCAGCGCGTGGAAATCTATCCCATAGAGTGCGTCGTCCGAGGCTACCTGGCAGGCTCCGCATGGAAGGACTATCAGGAGACCGGCAGGGTCTGCGGCGTTGTTCTCCCGAAAGGAATGGTGGAATCCGAGCGCTTGCCGGAGCCGCTCTTCAGTCCGGCGACGAAAGCTCCAATGGGCGAGCATGACATGAACATCTCCATGGAAGAGATGGGCCGCCGCATCGGCCACACAAATGCAGAATTATTGCGCGATTTGAGCCTGATGATCTACGACCGCGCCTCGCGGCATGTTGACAAACAGGAGCTGATCCTTGCCGACACTAAATTTGAGTTTGGCAATACCGCCCAGGGAGTGATGCTCGCGGACGAGGTGCTGACACCCGATTCGTCCCGTTATTGGCCGAAGAAGAGCTACTCTCCGGGTGGTCCACAGATTTCTTTTGACAAGCAGTTCGTCCGAGATTATTTAGTAGACAGCCATTGGAACAAACAGGCTCCGGCACCGGGATTGCCGGAGGATGTGATCGCGCGGACACAGGAAAAATATCTGCAGGCCTTTCGTCGGATTACGGGGCGGAGTTAGCGGCATTATGCCGCCTGGCTGCAGGATTGTTTTCCAGCCCGTTACAGATTGGACGATAAGAGATTCGACAGATGGCGATTCGCCTTAAGGAGCTTGCTCGGCCGGCATGACACTTTTTGATTGGTTCATCGTTGCGATCATCCTGCTGTCGACTATCCTGGCGGCAGCGCAGGGACTGCTGTTGGAACTCGTCTCCCTGGCCGCACTGGTTTTAGGTGTGTGGCTGGCATTCTGGAACTACAGCGTTCTGGCGGACCCTCTTGCGCACGTGATTCACTCCCAGCACGTTGCCGATGCCCTGGGGTTTCTACTGATCGCACTGGGCGTAATGATCATCATCGGCCTGCTTGGACGGGCTGTGTCCAAAGTGGTACACATTGTTGGGCTGGGCGGACTAGATAGTCTGCTGGGCGCAATTTTTGGAATTATTCGAGGCGGTTTTCTGGTGGTCGTTGTTATCATAGCAATTGCCGCCTTCATGCCACAGGACACGTGGCTGAAAGGATCGAAGCTGACGCCCTATTTTTTATCTGCCGCAAATAAGTTTTCCGCTGGCGCACCGGCGGAGTTGCAACAGAGAATCAAAGACGGGGTGGCAGCTATCGAAAACGATCGGCCTGTTTGGATTCAATTGCACTTGCATCCTCCCCATGCAACACGTTAGAACATTCAGAATAGATAGTTCGATTGATTTTTCTGCAAGCAAAACTATTCAACTGCCGCAGCATTAGCTTGACGGGTAAGAGAGGTCAGAGTGAAACGCGAATTGGATAATCTTGTCGTACAGATGTACGCCAGCAGTATCACCTACGAGGAGGCTGTCCGCGAGTTTCGCCGTCGTTATATTCAGGAAGTGTTGCGTAATAACAAAGGCAACCAGTGCAAGGCTGCGAGAGAACTTGGCATGCACAGAAATACGCTGAGCCGTATCATGACGGATCTGGCGCTTGACCCGGTCCAGATCAAGCTGGGACTGAAACGCCCCGCTCGGGGCGAACACCCTGTTCTTCCCGCAGCGCAGCTGATACGCTCGAAGTAGCAAACCCTCCTGGGGTCAGTCAGTGTTGAGCGAGTGGCACAGAATCAATTAACGAGTCGTCCTGGTATCCGAAATTCACTATTGAGTCGTGCTCGCCGTATCGCTTCGAGAAATCGGATTCCCGGGGCCGCCAGGCACCCTGCGCGGAAGCCCCTAGGTCGCCCGATCTCTCTGTTTTCCTATTGGCTAAGAAAATTGATGGCCACCAGCCTGATCTTTTCCTTTGGCTTGTTTACTTGTGTCCCCCAGGCAATCGCAGAGGATGTTCCGACCTCTAAACCGGCAACGAATCCTGCTACCCCTTCCTCGCCGGCACTTGCTTCCCTTCCCGCGCCAACCGTGCAGCAATCTGCCAGCGCCAGAGATGCATTTCGCAAAGGTACACGCGCCCTGAAAGCCCGGGACTCATCCCACGCACTAAAATGGTTTGCCGAAGCCCACCGCCTCGACCCAAACAACGGACTTTATCTGGCGGCATACGAGTTAGCCCGGCAGCAGGGGGTAGTAGGCCTGATGCAAACGGCGAAACAAAAAGAAAAACTTGGCAAAGCCACGTCGGCAAAACAGGAACTACAGCAGGCGCTGCGTCTCGATCCGGACAATCCCTACGTTCAGGAGCATATCCAGTCTCTAGCTTCGGAGGAAGAACCCGCAGTGGCCGAATCGACACTCATGCCAAAATTCTCCAGTGGCGTTGTCGAACTGGCTCCAAACTCCGTTCGTTCTACATTTCACCTTCGCGGCAATGCGCAGAAGATTCTTCATCAGCTTTTTTTATCGTACGGAATTACTGCGATTCTGGATGACTCTGTTCCTACGCAACAAGTCCGCCTCGATTTGACGAATGCCTCTTTCAAAGAGGCATCGGAGGATGTGCAGTTGGTAACAGGCACATTCACGGTCCCCCTGGATTCTCAGCATGTTCTGGTGGCAAAAGATACAAAAGCGAACCGTCAGAAATTCGAACGGCTGCTGCTGGAAACCGTGTTTCTGCCCGGCCTGGATGAAAAGGAGATGACCAATACCGTCACCCTGGTCAAAAGCGTTTTTGGAGTGCAGCAGGCCACAAGCCACGGCAAGCAAGGAACCCTGAGTATTCGCGCTCCTGAAGACACAATGCGTGTCATCAATGCGACTCTGAGGCAGCTGTATCTCGAAAAGCCGGAGGTTGTCCTCGACGTTCGCGTCTATCAGGTGAACGATACTCGCAACGAAGATCTTGGCGTGTCCTTTCCTCAGCAGATCAATGTGTTTAATGTAACTTCCCAGCTCACCAATATCATCAGCAGCAATCAAAGCACGATCACCGAACTGATCTCCGCCGGGCTGGTGAATCCGGGAGACCTGGCGGGTATTGCAGCACTCCTGATCGGGCTCGGGCTGGTCAATGGCACGGTTTTGAACCAGCCTTTCGCACTCTTCGGGAACGGCCTTACCCTGAGCGGCTTGACCTTCGGGGGCAGCACGGTGAATGCTTCTCTGAACATTTCCAATACGCGTGAAATCGACCACGTTCAGCTACGTGCGAGCGATTCTGAAAAGCAGAGCTTCCTTGTGGGCTCTCGTTATCCCGTGGTAACGCAAAGCTACTCCGCCGGAACGCAAACGCCTACGGCTTCTACCAGTCTTGCGAGTTTATTGGCGGGTACCGCCGGGACAGCCGTTTCTTCCAGCACAAATCCGCTGGCGCTTGCGCCGAGCGTCCAATACCAGAACCTTGGATTAACGGTGAAGGCGCAACCACATATCCTTGCGAACAAAGACGTGCAGATGCAGCTTGAAGTTACCCTCGCCTCATTGGCTGGCGCTTCCGTGAACGGATCTCCGATTATCAACAATCGATCTTTCACCACGACAATCCAAATACCTGACGATGGCAGCGCGCTGATCGCCAGCAGTGTCACCCGCTCAGAATCGAAGTCCCTGTCCGGTATCCCGGGGCTGAGCGAGCTGCCGGGCTTTGCCTGGACGGCCAGTCCGACGACCAAACTAACCGTTGGCAAACTCTTGATCGTCATTCGCCCGCATATCATCAGTTCGACCCATCCTCGGATCGCTTCGCAAATGCTGTCCCTGGCCCCATCCGCATCCGTTCGCTGAACATGCGCCCAACGTCCTGCTACTTTGCGGTGAGATCCGTCCCGTTATTTCGCAGTGACATCGAATTGGACCGGAAGAGTCTGCGGCGGGTTGCATGCCCGATCGTCACAGGCCTGGTAGTGCAGGTTGCCGTGCAGGGTGTAGCGGCCGCGCCGTGCCTTGAGTCGAAGCATCAGGCCAAATTCTCCGGTATACACACTTAGAGG
>JBDTBI010000049.1:0-2931 GCA_039924215.1 Acidobacteriaceae bacterium | reverse complement strand
GGGCCCTGCTGAGCGGAACTGGATGCCGTGGATCGTGGCAGCGATTGTCATTCTGGTAATCCTTGCGCTGGCCTTTTTTCTTGGAGGCCATCGTGGCGGCCATAATGCGTCTGCCGCAGTCGATCCGTATGCCGCGCAGCTGGCGGTCAGCAAAGTCCAGCTGAGCCAGGCGAGCAATTTTGCCGGCGACCAGCTTACCTATGTCGACGGAACCATCACCGACAGGGGAACAAAAACCGTCACCGCAATCACCGTGCGGGTTCTCTTCCCGAATGACGATGGCGAGCCGCCCCAGGCCGAACAGCTACCGGTGAACCTGATACGCACCCGCGAGCCATATGTGGACACGGAATCGGTGGGTGCCGCTCCGCTGAAACCCGGCGCGTCTCAGGATTTCCGCCTGGTATTCGACGATGTTTCGGCCCTGTGGAATCAGCAACCTCCGACGATCAAGATCGCGAGCGTCGCCACCCGTCCATAGTCTGGCCGCTATGGGTACTTTTGTCGCGGCAGACAGGTAGTTTTTGCCCCCTTGCAGCAGGATTTACGCGATCTACGGTAACGCGCGTTCTTAAAAGTAACCACATGCCCCTGGCTCTAAGCCTCCTCTCCCTTTGAATTCAACCAGTTAAGGGTTCCTCACGACATGGCGCAGGGTTTGGCACGCAGCTTGCAATTGTGAGAGCGTCGGACAATTCCGGTGCTGTTTATCGCATTGGGGTTTTGCAGGGATTGCAGCTATGAAAACAAACTCCCAAAATTCGCTTCGCATCGCCACCGCAGTCCTGGCAATGTTTGCAGCCGCGCCTCTTCTGGCGCAGAGTGCAACGGCACAGAACGGCACGGATGCACAGGTTCAGACTGGTACCACCGCTTCAGGAAATCAGTCGTTGTATGCGACGGGACAGCCGCTGACCACCCAGTCCCACGAAGGCTTCTGGGGACATATGAATCCCATGGCCCGCAAAAAGTGGGTCAATCGGCAGGTAAATCCGGTGAAGGATCGCCTGAACGAGCTGGACCAGATTTCCGCCAGCAACGCACGGCAGATTAAAGACGTCGACGCTCGCGCCCAGGCCGGAATTTCAAAGGCTGACCAGGAAGCGCAGCTTGCGGATCAGCATGCCACTCTAGCCGGCAACACCGCGAACCAGGCGCAGCAGATGGCGCAGACTGCGGACACGCAGACGACAAACATCAACACGACCGTGAACAATCTTGACCAGTACCAGACCGTGAACCGGGTGGAGATTCGTTTCCGTTCCGGACACTATGTACTCGGAGAAAATTCCAAAACCGCACTGGATCAGCTTGCGACCCAGGTACAGGGTCAACGCGGATATCTGATCGATGTACAAGGATATTCCAGAATGCGGGGCCAGGCAGGCATCACTGCTTCGCACAATATGGCCTCAGCAGTCACGCGTTATCTGGTCACGCAACATCAGATTCCGCTCTATAAGATTCGCCAGATCGGTTTGGGGAATGCGCCGCTGAACGTCAGCGATACAAGCGCACCCCGCCGCGGCAGCATCGTGGAAGTCACACTGATGCACAACAGTTTGTCAACCTTGAGCGCGTCGAATCTCGGTGCCTCAACAACAGGCGCGGCGCAGTCCGGTACCGCGCAGTCCTCCTCGAATGGGACTGCGTCGCAGCCAGCAGGACCGTCGCAATAAGGTTGACTCAAAAGCTCTCACACAAGAGAGAACCAAGGCAGATTGGCCCCTCACATTGAGGGGCCCTTTTTTTGAATTTTTCTGGCGCCGAACTTCGTTTTTACAAGACGGCGGGATTCGAGCCAACCGCGTAGACGCAGAAGAGCGCTAAAAATACAGGTTAGGGCATTTTCGCAGATGGTGGAATGTTTTCCGGGTGCCCCATCCTACCCATCAAACTCCGGGACCAAACACCTAGCGAAGCTAGGGTGGGATCGTAGGAAGCCAGCACTACAGTAACAGTGAAAACGCTTTAGAAAAGTGTGGGCTCGCTGGAATTTTCGCGGGTCTTTTTCTTTTGCTTTGCCTGCTTCGCGGGGACTGGAACCGGACGACTGTCGCCACCCCCGGAGTCCAGAATCGTCAGCAATGCTCGCATTTCATCTCGTAGCTCATTGAAGCGGGGCTGTCCCGAAGAATTCTTTGCACCCGCTGCCGCGATCCTGGCTGGCTTGCCGGCTTTCGACGGCGCAGATGGCCGCATTGCCGCTTCCAACTGCGGTCGCTCCTGTTGCGCTTCCTGCGTAGCCGGCAATGCGTGACGCTTCTCGACCAGCGAACGTCGAGCGCCGGCGATGGTAAACCCCTCACCGTACAGCAGGCGCTTGATTTCGAGAACCATCTCAACATCCCGCTTCCGATACAGCCTCTGTCCGCTACCGCCCTTGTGTGGCTTCAACTGCGGAAATTCTGTCTCCCAGAATCGCAGGACATAGGCGGGCAGGCTGCATAGACGCGCAACATCCCCAATACGAAAATAGAGTTTGTCTGGAATCGAGACAGGTGTCTTCGCAGTTTGCATCTTCCGCCGGGCCGGCTGCTGTTGTGCCATCAGATTCCCCTAATCCCCAGGCAGAGATGCATCGCAAACTTCATTTTGAAGAAAAAGATAAATTGCACAATCCTGTTGGCGATGTCGCACAAAATTCACCAGGCTGTCATCATCACGCGAACATCGTCAACATTGCGGCCCATTACGGCGGCCTTTTCAAGAGTATAAGTTGTCCCAAGGCCATCGTGCAGCCCGTTTCTCAGAAAAATAAAACAGGTCCGCACCTTCCGCAACGCAGGCCGGTCGTACAGGAAGAGGACTCTTGCAGCCGGAGAGCCGGACTGTTTCTCCGGTACTCGTGAAATTCTCGAGCCAATTTCGGGCCGGGGCGATACGGCGAACAAATGAACCCGCTCGCATAAAAGCAGGGACAAAAAAAAG
>JBDTBI010000048.1:0-3353 GCA_039924215.1 Acidobacteriaceae bacterium | reverse complement strand
TTGACGGCCCCCTTCCACCCCGCGTTCTCGATTCCAAGAACGTGACCCTTGGGGCCAACGATGTCGCTGAGGAGGCGTGTGTAATAGCCGCCACCGGGGAACATCTCGACGATGCTCATTCCCGGCTTCACTCCGGCAAAGGCGAGCGTGTCCGCGGGGTCCCGCAAGGCGTCCGCAGCGGCGTCTTTTGCCGGTCGCTGCGGGTCGGCGATGGCGGCGCGGACGAATGGCTGTACGACTTGCGCAGCGGCGCTCGCCATCGGCGTCAGCATCGCTGCAGCAAGAAACAAGGCGACGAAAGATTTCATGGATCAGCTCCGGTTGGAGGGAAAAACACAGGTGTGATCGGCTCCCGGCAACACCGAAAGTCAGTCGAGCCCCGCAAAGCCAGACACACGACCGACGAAGTTCAACAGGCTGCTGGAGCTGCATGAAACTGTAGTCCTTTTTCCCATGCACAAAGGTCCAAAACGGTGTCAGGGACAATTTCTGGCAGGGTGTGGGCGGGTCAAAAATAGATGTCAGGGACAATTTCCCAGACCGTTTTTCGCGTCTGCCGAGGGACTAATTGTCCCTGACACCATTCTTCCACCCGAGGAAGCGGGTGGCTTGTCGAGACTGATGCACACTTTCGCGCGCAACTACGTCGGCTGTTCAATGGTCGGCACGGGCGAACACCAACGCTGTGGGAAGGTCGCTTCAAGGCTTGCCTTGTGGATTCGGGGCGCTACTTTCTGACCTGCAGTCGTTACATTGAACTCAATCCGGTTCGCGCGCGGATGGTGGCGCAACCCAACGAGTACACGTGGTCGAGCTACCTTGCCAATGCGTGAGGATGTACGGACCCGCTGCTCACCCCACATTCCGACTACCTTGGGCTTGGCAACGACCCGGCAAGTCGGGCCTCGGCATACCAGGCTTTGTTCGTTGACGTCTTGCGCGATGAACTTGTCGAAGAAATTCGTATCCACTTGCAGCAACAGAAGGTGCTTGGGACGGACCGGTTTCGATCATGGGTTGAAGCGAGGAGCGGCCGGTTCGCTACCGTGCGACCGATTGGTCGTCCGCCCAAAAGCCCAAATTGTCCCTGACGCCATTTGCTGTTCCTGCCCGGCTCTTCGCCACCCTCCTCATCCGCACAAATCCGGAAGACTTTCCGGGTCACGTTGCTTACAGTGTGGTGTGCATTCTTATTGTGGAGCAGCCAAGTGATCACGCTATACGACTACCTGCCTTCCCAGAACGGCTACAAGGTGCGCCTGTTGCTGAGCCACCTGCAGCGGCCGTACGACACCAGGATTATTAGCATCTTCGAGGGCGAAGGTCAGAAGGAAGATTTTCTCTCTAGAAGCCCTACAGGCGCAGTGCCCGTTCTGGAATTGGAAGATGGCCGCGTGTTGCCAGAATCCAATGCCATTCTCCTATACCTCGCGGAAGGTACGCGGTTCCTCCCCTCCGATGCATGGGGGCGAGCACAAGTTGCGCGATGGATGTTCTTCGAAGAAGACTTCATTCAGAACGGTATAGCTTCGCTGCGTCACTGGGTGATGACAGGCAAGGTTGCTCGGCGTAGTGAGGAATTTGTCGCGGCAAAACGGAGGTCCAGCCTCAAGACGTTAGCCATACTGGAGAAGTGGTTGACGGGCAGGGAGTTTTTGACACCATTCGGCTATACGATCGCCGACATCAGCGTATTCGCCTACGTTAGTCGCGCAAATGAAGCCGGCATTCCGCTTGAGTCCTACCCAGCCGTCGCTTCATGGGTCGCCAGAATTCGTGATCAGGACAACTTTCTGGACACCATTCATCCCTACGCAATTGACCCTCATTCCGTCGATGACTTGCCTTGAGTGGATGAGTCATGCAGTCCGCCTCAGCCAAGTAGAATAACCAACTCGTGTTGGAAGCATTAACGTGAATGAAGTCTCGGACACCGAAGCCAAAAAAACGTCGTTGCTAATCAATTGGCCGAAGGTATTGAGCGACGCTTGCAGGATCATCGAGCGCGATGCGCCCGCACTCGAGAAGCTGGCAGCACGGCTCAACGTGGGGCGCTCAGAACTGCAACGGCAGTTCACACGTCGCCTCGGTGTGAGTCCAAAAGTGTACGCGCAGTCACTAGCTCTGCATCGCCTGGCGAGCGGAGCCGCGGCGGGGCGAACTGCCTTGGACGTCGTGCTCGACGCCGGCTTCTGCACGACATCGACGGCATACGCGACCGCCGCAAGCACCCTCGGCGTAACCCCTGGCCAGCTTCGCGGAGCATTCGACATTGGGTGGTGGATGGGTCTATCTGATCTTGGCTGGATGCTTCTTGGGGCAACCAATCGCGGCATCTGTTGGCTGGCGTTCGGCGATGATCCCTTCGCTATGCTGAGCGAGATGCGCGCTGTATTTCCGAAAGCCAAGATCTACAGCGACGAGTCACGGTTATACAGATGGTTCGAACAGGTTTGCGACTTTGTGCTCCTGCCGCGGGAATCCCTCGATCTTCCCGTGGATATCCAAGGCACTGCATTCCAATCGCGCGTTTGGCGGGCCTTGCGGCACATTCCTCTGGGCGAGACTGTCAGCTACGGCGAAGTGGCACGCCGACTCGGGGAGCCCCGGTCAACTCGTGCAGTGGCATCGGCTTGTGCGCGGAACCAGATCTCCCTGATCATTCCGTGCCACCGCGTAGTTGCCTCAAACGGGGGCCTCGCCGGATACCGGTGGGGTCTTGATCGAAAACGCGAACTTATTCTCCGAGAAAGGTCGGGAAGGGAGGAACTCTGATATGCGTGTCACCAAGAAATTCGAACCGTCTAGCGTGCGCAGGGCGAGGGCGCAGGCCTTGCAGCCACCAAGCCGCTTTGCGGGAGCCGACAATGATCAAGCTGAGAGCGGTCGAACGGAAAAACGACTATCGCTTGTTGTTGCGCTGTTCGGACGGCACGGCAGGGGTTTGTGGCTTTGCGCCGTTTGTGGAGGCGGCGACGGAAATGACAGCGCCGCTGGCAGATCCGGCTTTCTTTGCGCAGCACTTCATCGAGTTCGTGGCGCTGGCTTGGCCGAACGGGTTTGATTTGAGTGCGGAGTCGTTGCGACAGCGGTTGCAGTCTGCGGGAAAGTTGCGACGTGACGCCGAAGCAGCCTGAGCCGGCGTCGGGCCATGCCCGTGAAGTTGCCCATCACACCATTTTTGTTTTGGCAGTCAGGCAGTCAGGAGGTTGAGCATGTTACGAATCGCGGCAATTCCGTTTGGCATCGCTTTCGTGTTCGCCGCGGCGATGCTCGTTTTCGCGGCCTTCGGAGTGGTTCCGAGCACGCAAGCATTCACTGCCGCCGCGTGGCCATGGGCCGTGACCGTGGCC
>JBDTBI010000047.1:0-3069 GCA_039924215.1 Acidobacteriaceae bacterium | reverse complement strand
CATGAAGCTGTTGTTGTCGATTGCGTGCATGAAAGCCACCGCCTTGGGGGGGACGCCCCAGCGGCCTGCATGTGCTGCACAAAGCATGCACTGAATTCACGACCAGGACCCTTCGCGCATGTCTCGCGTGTCCTCTGCATCGTACTCATGCCGGGTTGGAACAGCGCGCTCGCATCGAACTTTCTGGTGTTTGAACTCTGTGCGGCCGCTGCCATGGCAGCCAGGGAGACAAAAATAGCAACGCAAGTCGTGGTTGTCTTCATTGATGTCACCTTCGTTCCTAATCGCTTGCTTGTTGTGCCTCCCATGCAAGCGTTCCGCTCAGCCTGGAGAGAGAAGACATCGCGCCATCTAAATTCGATGCCATGTTCGACAATACCGCAAATCGGTCGATTGCCTCGCGTATGTAGCGGCGGCTTGATATCCTTGCGGTACGCCACAACGCAGGATGAGAATTCTTCTGTGCGCGAGGTACGACAATTAGGATGGAACCATGATCCAGATGGATGGCAAAGTTGCAATTGTGACCGGCGGAGCAACCGGAATCGGTGCAGCGACGGCACAAAAGGTATGCAAACTCGGGGCCGCTGTGGCCATTCTGGATCGCAATGCAGAGGCTGCCGAGGTTCTTGTGGGCTCGCTTCAAAAGGCGGGACATAAGGCCAGCTTCCATCGTTGCGATATTCGCGTGGAAAAGGAAGTGAGAGATGCCGTCGCGTCCGCTCTCCAACACCACGGGGCTCTCCATATATTGGTAAACAGCGCAGGCATCCAGCGGTATGGCGATGTGGTCAGCACCCCCACCCAGGTCTGGGACGATATCTTTGATGTTCACGTGAAGGGGTGCTTTTATGCCACCAAATATGCCATTCCAGCCATGCTCGCTTCCGGCGGGGGCTCCATTGTCATTGTGGCATCGGTGCAAAGCTGTACCGCAGTCACCAACTCCGCTGCATATGTGGCAGCCAAACATGCGCTGCTTGGGCTCACGCGTTCCATCGCGCTGGACTTCGCATCAAAGAAGATTCGCGCCAATTGCGTGTGTCCGGGAGCAATCGATACGCCGATGCTGCGCGGGTCCGCGAATCAGACAGCATCTCCGGAAAAACTGCTTGAGGCCGTGGGCCGGATGCATCCTCTGGGCAGGATCGGGCGTCCGGAGGAAGTGGCGAACGCAATTGCATTTTTAGCCAGTGATGCGGCGTCGTTTATCACCGGCGCCAGCCTCGCCGTGGACGGGGGACTGCTGGTGCCCACTGGCGGCATGGGGTTTCAGCAGTCCGGCATTGGAACTGGAGGGGGAGCGTGACAACAGAAGGGCAAGTCGGGAAATTGGCAGGGAAGGTTGCGATGATCACAGGATCCGCGGCGGGGATTGGTCGCGCCGCCAGCCTGTTGTTTGCAAAGGAAGGCGCGATCATCGCGGCGGTCGATTGCGACGCAGCTCGCAATGCAGCGCTGGTAGAGGAAATCCGCAGCCAGGGCGGCAGCGCGGAGGCCCTGACCGCAGACGTTGCGTCGGCGCAGGATGTTGAGCGAGTCGTGCAGCAGACCGGAGCAGTCTCGAATCGCATTGACATTCTTTTCAATAACGCGGGTATTGTTGCCGGCGGCAAGGTCCATACCTTGACGGAGGAAGATTGGGACCGCTCATTCGCCATCAATGTGAAAAGCATGTTCCTGTTCAGCCGAGCGGTTGTTCCATGGTTCTTGAAACAGGGAGACGGCGTCATTTTGAATACTTCCTCCACGACCGCACTGCGTGCAGCACCAGACCGTGCTCTCTACACCGCCACCAAGGGTGCCATCTTTTCTCTGACAAAATCCATGGCGCTCGACTACGCCGCCGATCGTATCCGAGTCAACTGCCTTTGCCCCGGCACTACCGACACGCCATCGTTGCGTGCCCGGCTCAGCACCAATGGAAACAGTGAGGAGAAGACGAAGCAATTCATTGCCCGGCAGCCCTTGGGTCGCCTGGGAACGGCGGAAGAGATCGCCCGCGCTGCGCTGTACCTTTGCTCGGATGAGGCTAGCTTCGTGACTGGAACCGCATTGCAGATCGATGGCGGCATGTCGTTGTGAAATCGAGTCGGAGCGAGAATCGATCAGCGTCTAAATTTTCATCGCGGCAGGCCAATGCCGACCAGCCGTTCCATCTTTGTAATTTTCAGGAGAAACTATCAATATGCGATTGATTCGGTTCGGCCCCGTTGGCAAGGAAAAACCTGGAATGATTGACAGTCATGGAAGCCGTCGCGATCTGTCAGCTTATTTCGACGACTGGAATGGAAAATTCCTCGGCTCAGGAGATGTCCACCGCTTGAAGGAAGTTCTCCAGCAGAATGCGGCATCCCTGCCTGCAGTGCCCGAATCGGAGCGCTGGGCTGCACCCGTCGCCCGGCCCGGAAAAGTCATCTGCATCGGGTTGAATTACTCCGATCATGCGGCAGAGTCCGGAATGCCGATCCCCACGGAACCGATCGTCTTTTTTAAAGCTTCTAACACGGTGGTCGGCCCCTACGATGCTCTCCAGATTCCGCGCGGTAGCGAAAAGACGGATTGGGAAGTGGAACTGGGAGTTGTCATCGGCAGGGAAGCGCGCTATCTCGCATCTCCGGAAGCGGCCGACGCCCACATTGCCGGATACTGCTTGACTCACGATGTCTCGGAGCGTGCCTTTCAGTTGGAACGAGGCGGCCAGTGGACCAAGGGGAAAAGTTGCGACACATTCAATCCGCTGGGTCCATGGCTGGTTACGCCCGATGAGATCCAGGGCGTGAATGCGCTTCCCATGAAGTTATGGGTGAATGGGGAACTGAGGCAGAACGGCACGACCGCCAAGATGATCTTCAACCCCGCATTTTTGGTGCACTATTTGTCGCAGTTCATGACGCTTGAGCCCGGCGACCTGCTCTCCACCGGAACGCCGCCTGGGGTTGGGCTGGGAATGAAACCACCGAAATATTTGAAAGTTGGAGATGTCGTCGAACTGGAAATCGACCAGCTGGGTCGCCAGAAGCAGCAGTGTGTGGCTTCGTAATTTTGCAACGTCGATCCAGTTCTCAA
>JBDTBI010000046.1:0-3869 GCA_039924215.1 Acidobacteriaceae bacterium | reverse complement strand
CCCATGGGATCGAGGCTGTCTGGCACGGGCGGCTGGGGATCACGGCCGTCCAGCCAGACCACATACACGTCCCCGTCGGGAGCGACTCCGATGGAACCATAGCCATTGAAGGACGGCTTGTTCTTGGTAACGACATTCACAGGCTTATCGAAACTGTGGCCCCAAGTGAGAGAGCGTGCCGTCAGCAGGTGGGTGCCGTGCCCATCCTCCTGCTGCCACAGCACGTAGAGTTGAGTGGTCCCCAGGGCGAACATTGGACTCGCTTCCCCATGTGCGACAACATTGCCGTCAGGAGCGCTGATCGGAACTGGACCCATGAACGTATCGCCCTCGTTGGGGGACATGAAGAATCCAAAACGGTTTTGTTTTCCGTATACGACCGGCAGGTAGACTTGACCGGACACGCGCATCCCCAAACGGGCTGACGTAGAGCGTGCAATCCCCAGCTTTTGCAGCACAGGCGTCGGTTGATCAAAAACGTATCCAGTACTCACCGGCTCCGGGTGCGTTGCTGGATGTTTACAGCCGGCGAGAAAAAGAGCAGCCAGACCAAACAACACAGCCTGCAGGTACCTTCGGGTTTTCATTTGAGTTCTCCTGTTGCATCTTTGTGATCCACGCTGCACTCCTGTTCGGCCGTAGTGGCCGTCGTCTCCGGTTCCGGCGGTTAGAAGGTAATACGCGTGGCGAGCTGTATGCTGCGCGGATCTCCGACGGCGTTGGCCTGTCCAAATGCGGGGTTGGGCGTGGACGGATATGCCCTCGTTCCCCAGGTGCTATTCGGGATCATGTCATTGCGATGATTGAGCACATTGAAGGCTTCGGCGATTCCTTCGAGCTTGACGCGGTTCGTCAGCGAGAAGGTGCGGCTTAGACGGGTATTGAGATTGAAGAAATCAAAGCCAATCCCGGCATTGCGTCCGATCACGGCGCCGCGGAGGGCCTCGGTGCAAGGATTCAGACCGCTGTTCGCGGACAGGCTGTATCCGGGAGCACAAGGTCGTTGCGACGTAGCTTGTTTCGTGGTTGTTCCGGTCGTGATGTTGAACGGCAACGCCGAGTAATACTGAAGAATGCCTCCTAGCAGCCAATCGTGCGTCAGGTGAGCCGCCCAGCCGCTTGCCAGTTTCATGGAGGAATTCACCACGGCATCGAAGACTACGCGCTGCCGCTGATCGTCATCGGAACGGCTGCGGTCCTGTCCGGGATCGAAATTATTGATTGGCGAGCTGAAGAAGAATTCACCGATGTCATCGATTGCCTTCGACCATGTGTAGGAGATGCGTGCCGATCCCCAGGACACGGGTCGCTGCCGGAACGATACCTGCAGGCCGTCATAGTACGAGTCGAACTCGGAGCTATACGGCTTGATGTTTCCGCGCGTTGGATCGGGTCGTGTTCCATCTGGGTTGATATTTGTGTTGATGGAGCCGATCAAATGCAGACCGCGCACATGCTGGTAGCTGACCCCGAGGGTGCTGTTTGCAGAAAGTTGTTGTGCCAGGCCCAGACTGATTTGTTGCGAGTATGGCGTGCGGATGTTCCGGTTCATCAGGGAGTAATTTTCCACTGCTCCGGCGGGAGGTTCGGACGCTACATCCGGGAATACCGGCGCCTGTGTCTGGCCCGGCGAGAAGGTATAGCTCAAGAGTGCCGCCTGAGCTGGGTTGATAGTGTTATGCGCTGAAAGCAGCGCATTTGCGAGCGCGCGCGACGGAATACGGTCATAGAAGATCCCGTAGCTGCCGCGCAACACAGTCCTGCGGCTTGCGTAAGGCGACCAGGCAAAGCCGATCCGAGGTGAGATATTTCCTTTTGTGGTGTGGAGGGCATCCAGAAATTGGAGATCATATCGCACCCCCGCGTTGAGGGTGAAGGCCGGCGAAAACTGCCACTCGTCCTGCACATAGAGCCCGATGTTCGGGTTGTTCTGCTGCACGGTGGGGTTGCCGAAGTTTTGGGTGTAGCCCTGTGTGTTGTAGACATCATTCAAAAAATTCGGGAGCGAAGAAAATGTATAGGAGCCGCGGATGGATTGCGGATACGTGATGGTGTCCTTGTTATAGAGAAAGTCCACACCAGCCTTGAAGGTGTGCGCTCCCCGTTCCGTCACAAGGTTATCCACCAACTCGTACAGATAGTTCTGCCGTGCCGTTGGCGAGGATGTGGAACGACCAAACGTTGCCACCCCGGAGATGTTGACCACGGGGCCCATCTGGTCGTTCGGAGGGGCTGTCAGATTGTCATAAATAAACTGCCCACGTGTCTCGTTAAACATGTGCGGGGAGAGCGTCGCGATATTGCTTGCGGCGATCGTGTGATTTGTGTCGTAGACCGACGTCCCGTTACTGACAGCATTCAGCCCGCCGACGCCGCGCGCATTAATGCTGCTGAGTTTGTACAAGCTGTAGCGAATGTTGAACTGATCGTTCTGGCTGAAGCGATGATCGACGCGGGCAAATGCGGTGTCCGTGTGCAGCGTGGTTGCATAGATCGTTGTTGGCCCGGTCCCGATGGGCAATAGCGGAGCTTTGTAGCCTGTGGCAGTTAAATGAGCATTGATTTGCGCCGCATTCGTGGGGATGATGGTGACGACCCCGTTCGAGTTGAGGCGTCCTTCTTCAAAATTACCAAAGAAAAACGTGCGGTTCCGCCGAATGGGGCCGCCAAGGCTTGCGCCATACATTCCCTGCGTGAGAGGAAGCTTGCTGCCGGAAAGGGCGTTGTTCGCGTTGAGCCGCTGATTGCGCAGGAAGCCATAAGCCGCGCCATGCAACTCATTGGCTCCACTCTTGGTGATGATGTTGAAGTAACCCCCGAGAGCCCGGCCAAATTCCGCCTGGCCGCCCGATGTGACCACTTGAAATTCGCTCACCACGTCCATGCTGAGGACGCTGCCCGCGACACCCGCAGCGTCATCGTTTGCCGAGAGTCCATCGACGACGAAACTATTCGAGATATTGCGCTGACTGTCGACGGAATATCCCTGTCCAACAACTTCAGACGTCTCCGCCAACGTTTGGGTGCTGGCGGTGTTGGTCGGTGAAACGCCGGGCAGTAGCAGCGAAAGGTCCAGGTAGTTACGTCCCTCATACGGCAGATTTTTTACCTCGGACTGGTTGACCGTCTCGCTGATCTGGCTGCTGTCTGTTTCGATGACTGCTGGCCGCTCCTTAACGTGCACACTTGTCGTGGTCTGCGAGAGCGAGAATTGCAGCGTCAGGTTGAACGCCGCACCGACTGTCAGTTGTACTTGTTGGGAAGCTTCCTCAAATCCGGTTTCATGCGTGGTGATGCGGTATTGTCCCACCGGGAGAAAGGGAAAACGAAAGCGTCCCTGATTGTCCGTGGTGGTGCTGTAGGGCTGGTTTGTAGAGGTTTGCAACGCAGACACCGTCGCGTGGGCAACGACGGCGCCGCTTGGATCGAGCACACGACCTGCCAAGGAAGCAGTGGTGACAGTTTGCTGGGCGGCAAGGAAAGCAGGCAGAACCAGGAAAAGTATGCCGCCAAAAAGGGTGATACATCGTTTCATTCGAAACATCTCATCTCCAAATGCAGGAGCAGCCTGGGTATCGGCTGCGAGCCAATCGATCGAGAAAGGTCAGCAGAATCGGCTGGAGATGGGTGGGCCTCGTTTCGAATTTGCCTGTGAGCGCCAAACGACTCGCACTTCGTCATACGCCGGCGATTCGGCCTGGAGCGCCAAGTTGTATTGCAGACGGGCCGTTTCGTGGGGTTGTCCGAAAGCTCCGTTGCGTAACGATGCTGGAAAGGCCGGCGGACAAGGGCACCGCTCCGATACCTGGGCTACGGCGGAACCCCGCGGAAGAGCAGAAGATTTCTCCATGCCTTGCATCCGCAGCATG
>JBDTBI010000045.1:0-13964 GCA_039924215.1 Acidobacteriaceae bacterium | reverse complement strand
CGGTGCTGGTCTTGCCGTTCGTCCCGGGTCCCATCTGGTTTGCGATGGAGGCATTATGGCGAAAGCGTGTGTCAGCGTGTGACCATGTTTTTTGGCGCGTACTCCCGTGCAGCCGATTGTGGTTTGCGGTAACAGATTCTGCCGGTTTGTCAGCGATGACGAACCACTGAATCGGCCTAATATTCCGGAGAGATCAGCTTATCCAATTCCGAAATGGCAAATTTGTCGGACTTGCACAACGCAATCATCCCCCTTTCCGCAAGTTCGATTTTTTTCGATGTGGCCGCAACCTCTCGCGCAACTGCCTGCGGAATGATCACAGCTCCATGCTGGTCCGCATGGATCAAATCGCCGGGATGCACCAGCATTCCGAAAACGGTGACCGGACGGTTAAAATCCTCCAGGTGTGCGAAGCCATGGGAGACGCTGACTCCGCTTGCAAACACCTGAAACCCTGTTCCTCGAACTTCCTCAATATCCCGCACCGTACCGTTGGTGATCACTCCGCTGCTGCCAAGCGCAGCATGAATATGGGAATTGACTTCGCCGATATAGGCTCCCAGAGGCTCCTCGCTCATATCCTGCAGAACGCTGACCTTCGGCAGAGGCGCCCGCATGGTGTACTCCCAATACTTTGTTCTGTCGACAAGCCGATTCGGCGCTGCGGGTTGACTGGACAGGATCATGGCCGTACAGGCATAGCCCAATATTGCACCGCGATCGGGAAAAAGACAGCGAATCCCCGCGTTGGTATAGCCTTCTCCCCGCGGACGCACATCGAATGTTTCGATCGCATTCGCAATGGTTGGCGAGCTGATGCTGCGTAACGCTTCAAGTTCTTCCGCATTTAACTGTGGCTGCGGAGACGCACCTGATTCTGCTGCGTGATTCATTGAACCTCTCTAAACCGGGAAATTGAGCTCATCAGGTACCCAGCGGCCAAGCCTGCATCACGGTGAGATGCCTGTTGAAAAGGAGACACGGGACGCAACATAGGGCAGAGGTGATGCCTGGTCAACTGCATTTACGTTACTCCATGATTCATAATTTGGGTTCGCAATTTGTGGATTCCGGTCCCTGTCGGGCCCGAAGAGGGCGTTTGGCGCACGAGGACGCGCTCGCCTTACCCAGAATTTCGCAATAGGCGCGCAATGTTGGCTTTAGGGCGATATACAACGTGTTTCATAACATTCTTCCCGTATCGGAGAAGGGTCCCCAGGTTGGTGTTATACCAACAGCACTCCGCCATCCTTGGCGATAGCCCGCATACAAACCGTAGCCGATCGACGCCACTCGGCTCAGCCAGCATTCCCGCTACCAACCGGTGATTCCCATCCAGAACCGTTAAGTGTTCACACTTGTTGGTGCCGATCAAAACCACAAAGCCCAGGCGGGGATCTCGGTGGAGTATCCGATCGCGGATCTCGGCGATCTTTGTCAAGAATTCGCCTTCGATGGCGCTGTCGCCGTTGCGGATGCGCTGTGCAACTTCGATGATCGAAAAATCACCCCGCGCGATTTTTCTCCAGTGTGCCCGAGGAAAGACCCGAATCTGGGCAAGGTTTGCTTCCGTCACTTCCAGCTCATACCACTCTGTATCAGAGGGAAGCTCGTCCCACAATGCAAGATGCCGGATGTAGAAAAGGGCACGCCGCTTTTCGCTTTCGTCAACATCTTCATAGTTCGGGTTCAGAACAATTTCCTTTACTTGATCCTGATACCTCAGAAACTTGGGGTCGTCGAAATCGCTCTTCAGAAACTCCGCAATGACCTCGTCTTCCGACACGCAGCGAATCACTCGTACCGGTTGAAACACTTCGCTGAGCTGCCTCTGTTCCGAGTCCGCCAGCGAATTGATAACGAAGGGTACCGCCACGCAGAGAAGGAGCCCGGCAAGCAGCACCAACTGCACCAGGATGACCTGCTCCAGGGACGAATGGAAGCGGTAGATACCCGCTATGACAGCCCCGCTGAACGCCAATTGAACCCAGCTGGTATTCGCAATCTTGTACGACATCTCATAGGTAATGATCACCGCGCTGAGTGAATATACAACCGTGGTAATGGCGTACAACCCCAGTAGAAATGGAAGACCGTGCCTGCCTGCGATTTCAAACTTGCTTCCGAGAAACGTCGTCCACACCCAGGCGGGCGAAAGCCGCAGGACTAAGGCCAGCAGGGACCCGATGGTCAACACCAGCAACAGAGAAGTCGTGATGACTTTGAGATTTTTCCTCTCCTCGTCACGGTTTCCCGCCACCAGGGGAAACATGCTGTTGACAACAGCCTGGGAGAAGGAAAAAACGACTCGGCCAACCATCGCCACGGCGGCATACAGGCCTGCCTCATTCGGAATAAAAAAGTGCTTCACCAGCACGATGTCGCAGTTGTTGAGCAGTACCTGGCCGGAAAAAAATACCACCGCCTGCAAGGATTCGCGGAAAAAGGGCAGATGGAAACCGTGCGGAGCCTTGGGCGCGAGCTTGGGAACGATGGCGAAATACGCCACTACAACCCCCGCGGAATTGGCCGCGATCACCCCCGTGACGCCCATGCCGAAAAAAATCAGAACGAGCGAGCCGCCGAGGCGGATGGCTCCCTCCAGCACAAGGTTGGTGGCAAGACGGCCGAAGCCGTACTCGCCCTGCAGGTGACCCCGCCGGCTGCCCAGCGGAATATAAAATGCGATGCCTATTGCGATCAAAGCGATGAGAATCGAACCGGGTAGGTTCAGATAGCTCGTAATATTTCTTCGAAACACCAGCAATAACAGCGCGACCACAATGCCACAGACCCACGCGCCTCGATGGTACGCGCGATAGCCGGCAAACTTTCCCTCAAGCGATTTTTGCTGCGCCACAACTTTTGCAGAAACAATCTGGAAGGAGAGGGTAATCGCCGACATCAAGGTGAGTACGGTGTAAACGGCGGTAGCATCACCAAAGCCGTTCGGGCCAAGGAAGCGCGCCACCGCTACGTTGTACGCGAAGTTGATAGCGGTTACGAGCCCTGAGCCGGAGAGCAGAATAAAGCTTCCCGAGATCATACGGGCTTGCAGGGATTTCGGTTTCTGGGCTACGTCACTCAAAACGCCTCTTGTGTCTCCTGATGCCACGCGGTGAAAATCCAGCGAAGCCAGTCTTGTAAATAGGCACGTATCGGGCCAAAGAGCAGGACACCGCAACAATATCCCCGAAGTCGGAAGCTAGACTCAAAGCTGTTGATGAACTTGGCTGGAGGGTGGATCGCTTGGTCTTTCCAGGGAGCCTACCAGGCACGAACGGATGTGCAATCTATTTCACTTTCAGGATAACAATCAATGCTCGGGTTCACCCAGCAAAAGCGCGGGAATGTGATTCAAATCAGGACAAATTGTTGGATGCGCGAATCCATATTCCGGGTGCCAGGAGTCGGGTAGGAGGGTGACTGTATCCTGATAATGGTGACAACCTCTTACATGTTTTCGTGCTTCCAATAGGTACCCTTATGTTTTTTCGTAGCGCTCTCCTCCTTTTTCTTTTTCTGCCCCACGGATGCTCGCATTCGGGCCAGCTCCAATCTCCCCAACGGGTGCAGTTGAAATATACGGCCACCGGGAAGTCTCCCGAGATCCTGGCCCTGTATGAAGCATGGTTCGGACTTCCCAAGCACATCTCCGTCGGCTATTCTTCGCACGACCGCGCAGTGATAGGCAAACAAATTCGTGACGCCAAGGCCATGGGAATTTCCGCTTTCGTGGTGGATTGGTTCGGGGATCGCGAGCCGTTCATCGATCAGAGCTATGCTCTGATGCAGACCACCGCCGCGAAACACAAGTTCCATGTCGCAATGATGTATGACGAAGCAGGGGTACAGGAAGATGGGGCGACCGACGAAGCCATCGCGGATTTCACCATGTTCCACGATAGCTATCTTTCCGCGAAGTCGCCCGGGCATGAGGCATATCTCACCTACCAGGGTCGGCCGGTCATCTTCATTTTCCCCGGCGACAGCCATACGGACTGGAACAAGGTGCGAGCGGTGGTGGACAAGTGGGACACTCCGCCACTGCTCATCAATGAAAATCTTCCCGGCCAGTACGCGGATGCCTTCGATGGCTTTTATCCGTGGATCAACCCTGGAGCAAAGGGCTGGGCGGCAGACGGCAGCGACTGGGGAGAGTCCTATCTAAGCAATTTCTATCAGACGATGGTGTCGAAGTATTCCGACAAAATCATTGTCGGCGGCGCGTGGGCCGATTTCGATGATCGCAAAGCATCCTGGAGCCTCAACCGGCATATGTCCGCGCGCTGCGGTCAGACATATCAGGACACCTTCAACTTCTGGCGAAAATATGTTCCCGCTGATCAACCCATTCCCTTTGTGATGATCGAAACCTGGAACGACTACGAAGAGGGTTCGGCGATCGAACCTGGCATCCCAACATGCAAAGAGACATCACCGCCTGTGAAGAGTCAGGAAACAAACTCGTCGCAGAAGCAGCAACAATAGTGCTAGGCCGCTTCCTGGAAGATCGACGCAGTCGTCGCGGTTTCTTGAGGCAACAATAGAAACGCGTCAATTCCTTACAATCCAGAAACTGCAAGGCCATACGTTGTTGCCGCACAAACTCGGAACAAACACATTCAAGTCCGCAGGCATTCTGGTAAAACTGCCCTCCCATGTCGGGAAACTCCGCCGCAGAACGTCCGGATGAAAATGCTGCATCGCGCTGCCCGACCATAACACCTCGTACGCGGAATTGAACGAGAGGAAAGCCTCCAGCAGGTACTGCTCGCCCCAGAAGCAGAGATTCGTCATGACAAATTTCTTGGGGTAATCGAGCGGCGTGAAAATGTCATGGAAATGGACAAGAACGCCCGGTGCCAGTTCGGGAAGGATGCGCAGGCACTCGTACAGAACATCGCTGTCCATCGACACCACATGGGTCGAGTCGATGAACAACACGTCGTTCGCCTGCAAGGTGTGGAACAGATTCACCGGAACCTGCTGCACCGGCTGAGCCAAAAGCCTAGTAAGTCCCGGAAACCCCCGCTTCAAAAACGGCGCGGGATAGGGCTCTATGCTGATCAGCTCCCCAGGAAACCCCTCAGCATTGTTCTTTCTGAGCGCAGTGGCGAGCAGCCGAGTGGTGTTGCCGCTCCCAACCTCTATGATTCGTTTCGGCTTGTGCTTGCGAACAAGGGAGTAGGCCACCTCGGCATCGATGCGTTCGAAATAGCCGTTGTTGAAGTGGAATTCGGTATCGACGTCTGTAGGAATCTCTGGAAACGTCCACTCTGCCGCGAACGGAAGCAGCTCGTTCTCCAGCCTCGCAATTTGCCCCTCCAGATCGAGGTCGACCCGCGCACAGCCGTTGCATGCACTCCAGTCTTTCCCCTCGAACGACTTCAAATTGGGCACCGGAAAATAGAAATGAGCAGGCGTCACGCTCAGACCCAGCCGTCGCTGCACTGTCTGGAACAGAGATGACACTATCAATCTGACCCGGGTGCTTCGCAGAATGCCGCTCAAATGGGCACCTCACGCTTGTAGTTCGATGGCTGAATCTACGCTCTGATACGTTACGGTCACGCGCGGCGAACTTGGGTATTTCGGCCCCGGCGTGGTTCCCATCATCATTCCGGTGTTGCCTGAAAAATTCGTACCTGCCATCGATTCTGGGCGGGGGTCAGCACCACGACGTAGCGCACGTGGATTTGCTTTGTCGCCAGAATCTTATCCTGCTCGAGAACTTGCTCCTCGTATTCCGCGTTGTCAATCAACTGGACGGACAGGCCTTCCGGCGAGTAGAAGACGATCTGGAGATCGTGAGAGCGGTCCTTGTAACGGGTCCGAATCCCGAGCTTCACCTGCTGCTGAATCGTGCCCACAAGCTTGTCCCTGGCAATTCCCACGAAATCCGGATCGAGCAAGTCAGGACGGTTCTGCTCCATTGCCCCCCGCAAACCCTGCCAGGATTGCAGATAGTCGCGAACTGTCGCCGTCTCCGTCTGTTTCTCGAGCGTACGAGATCCATGCAGGCTCGGCGGTTCCACTTGTACAGATGGCGAATCTGCTTGTGTATCTGGCTGCTGTGCCCGCAGAACCAATGGCAGGGCAAGCGCACAACACATCAACCAGCCGATCCTCCTGCCGGTCTTCATGCCGATCCTTGGGAAGACCTGGATCATCGTCCTCCATCCCATCGAATCTCATTGCCGGCCACCACGCCACTTGCGACTGAAATTCTGGCTCCAACGTGGCTCGGCATCTCCACCTGGGCGATTCCCTTCTTGATCGGAACGTCGGCCGTAGATTGCATTCCGTCGTAGGTTTCCGTAAATGTCACGATGGTACCGTCCGGAACAGGATTCCCGCTGCAGTCACGTATGGGAGCGGTCTGCAGCTGCACTTTATTTCCTGCCGGTCGGGCGCTGATCGTCAAGCCGCATGGATCTCCCGGAACTTCCTCGATCACGCGTACGCTTGATATTCTTGCACCCGAAATCCCGCTACCCGAAGCCCCACCACCCGAAACCCCATTGACCCGGGCGATAAATTTCGCTTTGCCTTCTTTCGTCCCGGAATCCATCCTCGTCCACGCTACCCCGTTTCGCGTCGGGACAGTCCGCGTCTGTGTGCTGCCGGAGGCAGTTGCCAGATCAAAGGAGACCGGCATCGGGGTGACGATCAGGTTGTGATAGACGTCGAAGACATACACCGTGCCGCTGATCCCGTCACGCTGGCCGACGGGAAGGCGAGACGGCTTGGCCAAAAAACTGACGGTGTCGGGCTGGGCCATGGGTACGACATCGAACTCGCCAGTAGAAATCGAGGACCCCACCTGCAAAATGGCGAGATAGTGGCCGGCGTTATAAAGAACACCCGCAGGGAACGATGCCGTTTCTCCCAGTTGCACATCGCGTCGAAGCACCTGGTCGGGCCCGACAATCGAGAGGGTTGCCTTGCCGCTTCCAGTCGTTGGAATCGAGAAGGCACTTCCCGCGACGATGTTCTGGGGCGGGGTCATGTTTCCACTTTGCGCAGCCACTATTGGGGCGGCAAAGAGCACGAACCCAGCCAGCAGCAGCAATACCAGCCTGCCCGGTAGCAATGCGCACGCAGCTCTCACAGAGTCTTCCCCGTACTGTAGGTCGCGACCACCACCCGCTCACTACTGATCGTTCTTGCGAGATCTTCCGGGACCGAAATATGAAAGTCGACTGGGGTCTGGGGCAAGAGCGCACGGCTGATATATTGGCCGCCGACCCAGACCAGTTGTCCGTTTTTGTCATAGAAAGTCGCCAGTACGTGTGCCACATTCACAGTCTGGCCGCTTTGGTTGGATAGCTGCCCAGTCAGCGAAGCTCCTGGCGCGGGGTTGTATTTCTGGTTCTCGATCTCGACCACCGGGTCTGCCGAGGCGGAGACGAGCACGGCAAGAGGATTCATGCGGATGCTGCCGACCTGGGACAGATCTACGTTGGGAAACTGAATGAAGAATGGCGTGACCTGCTTGGGCAGAAGCGTATGCGAGATCATGTCGAAACTACCCTCGCTCCCGAGGGTTGAGCCATTCTTCGCAATCAGCGTGGCCCGCACCGATACAAACGCAGGGACAACATCCTCGTTCAGGAGTTCGCCCATCACGACAACGCCCGCGGCGCGGTTGACTGGGTGCATATCCACGATGCGCACGTGAGGCCCTTCCACGTCCTGCACTCCCCAGTCGTCTCCGGGACCGCGATAGATCACATCCCAGCGCAGGTAATTGACTGCGATCACCTGCGGCGCTACGTGCTGTTCCTTTACCAGCGGCCAATCCACCGCCCAGCGGTCGCCGTTTTTGACGACATTCAAATCGCGCGTATCTTCAAAGGGTCCCACCACAGTGGACCAGCGCAGTTTCAGCGCCACCTCCGCTTTGTTTGCGGACGCATGCAACGGCTTCACTTCGAAACCAGCGAGGGTGGCAAACGTGCGGAGACTGAGACTATACCCTTTCAAATCGTGGATGAACTCCGGCTCGGTGAACTCCGCTTTATTCGCAAGGCTGGAGTAGGCTCCCTCCCACGCCCGCAAACGAATCTGGTCCCCCAGGTTTTCCACGGCCGCTTGAGGCGTCGACGACGGACGCAGCACACTTCTTCCTCCCGCCCAATAAACGGCAGTGGGGACAGGCCAGAGAGTGCCGATCACCACCAGCACCACCGTCACAACGGTGATCACAATCGCGAGTCCATCTCCCTTTTTCACGAGACCTGCCTTTCCGGCGCCGGATCTTCATAATCGGCAGACGCGTCGTCTCCGCCGAGGGTACCTCGGCGCTTCTCCGGAATGAACCATACCAGTATGGCGAGGATGCCGCTGCCAATCGGGAGCGTGCCCCACAGGATGCCTTGCCAGGCTGGCGGCTTTTGCGCTTCGTTAATCGGCGTGGGCGGTGGGACACCGTCCTTGCCCCAGATGGTAAAGGTGTTGTTATCGAGCTGGTCGACCTGGCGCCAGCCCGCGAAGGCAAGCAGCGGGTCGTAATAGGGATCCGCGACAATCACCCACTTCACTCCATAGCGGTCGGCGTGGTTCAGTGTAGCCCGCAATGACTCGAGCCCGCCCGTGCCGAAGTATTTCGCGCTGGTCAGCGCACCGCCTCCATAGCGGGTCAACTCCGGCAGCATTCGTGCGGAATTCGATTCGCCATCCACGCTGGTTGCGTCGGTTAGAATCGCCAATCGCGCAAGTTTGTTTCCCAGTCCCAGGGTGATATAGCGATATTTGTCATGCCCGTCGCGATTCAGCCACATTGCAATTGAGTCCACTTGAAAGTTGGAGGCGTCGATGGGGTGGAAATAGGACCACGAAGCCCCAAACCCAAAGGTGAAAGCGGCCAGCAACGCCACGGCCACAACTGCCCGCGCACGGAACCGGTGGATCAGTTCGCTGACGAGAAGGCCCACAAAGGGCAACGCCAGTAACGTTGCCCAGTAGCTAAAGCGTTCAAAGGTCAGCACGCCGTAAGCGCGGCCCAGCAACGCATGCCCCACGGGAGTGGTGCCACCCAGGCCGATCAGAAATGCCAGCCAGAACCCAAACAGTAACGGACGAAGCCGAACCACTCTGGAGCCGCGAATCACGATGAACGGCAACGCCAGAATCAACGCGCCATACGGAATAAAGAAGAAGTTCAGCGCAAATTCAGGACTCAGGATGTAATTTGCGCGGCTGGCATGGGGGATGGGTGTCTGCGTGACCGGGTAATGAATCAACGCAATCCAGAACGGTAACAGCACCACAGCAATCGCGATGCTCACAATCACGACGATGGTGACGGTCCGCACGATGAAAGCCCGCGTGGAGGTTCTCTCTCCACCATCGTGGTCCAAAAACACCAGCGCCAGCACCGGCAACGCAAAGAAAAACGAGCCGAACAGCAACGTGACATGGTGCGCGGCAGCGGCGGCGGTGAACAACGCGCTGGCCTTGACAAACGATCGCCACCCGCCGTGCCGAACCCATTCAAACAAATAGGGTAGTGCCAGCAAATAAATTGGCGCCGAAAACGTGGTCGGCAACTGTCCCGCGGAATACACCAAAAGGCTTTCCGAACCAAGAAAGATACTCGCCAAGGCGGCAAAGGACGCAGCGCGCGGACTCACCCAAAGCAGGGAAAACCGATACACGCCCAGTACCAACAGCAAGATAGCGGCTAACTGCACCGCCATATATGCCATATTCAATCCCAAAACCCAGGAGCACACGGCCACCCATTGTTGCGCCAGTGGGGGGTAGGTAGTTTGAGAGAAGCCTGCAAACCATTTCGTATTCCACGGATCGAACCAATGGTGAACGTAATGCGAAGCGAAGAAAATATGGAAATTTGCGTCGTACGTCTTCAGCGGAAGCTCCCGCAGCAAAAGCGGCAGGTGGACAGCCAAAGCCGCCAAAAAAACGAGACTCATCGTTATCGGCCGTGTGGATGGTGCGGCCGGCTCAAGTCTGTTCACAGTCCCTCTCAAACGGCGTTGGATTCAAGATCCCTGAAGCCAGTTGCCTTTGCGGACAGTGTATCGTATGGCATCATTTATAGTATGGGCCAACGTTGAAAGAGCTTTCAGAATCCAAGCCTGTTAAGTCTGGCTTCGCCCCCGGTGACCTGTTGATTGATGCGCGTGGATCGTTGATGACAGCCTGTGTGTCCATGCTAGCCATCGTGCTGGTCTGCGCCGTGCAAGCCCCCGTCCGGGCCCAGACATACAAAATAGGCGCAAGCGGCTCCACAAGTCCCCAAAAACAGCCACAGAACGGGCAACCATCGGCTGCGGGGCAATCGCTGGGGTTTGGGTCGAACATTCAGAATGCACGCCTGGCGCGCGCCGCGGAATTGGCCCTCCAGCGCGGCGATCATGCTGTGGCGCTCGATTATGCGCAACGCGCCGTCCATGCAGCTCCCAATGACCCCCAGCTCTGGTTCCTGTATGGCTACGCAGCTCGACTCGACGGCAAGCTGGCGGCATCCGCGAACGCATTCTCTCGTGGGCTGAGCCTGCAGCCTGCCTCGCTGCAAGGGCTTTCCGGCCTGGCCCAGACCTATAGCCTGATGGGGCGAACCGCCGAGGCCGAGCGCATGCTGAAAAAGGTGATTGCATCCAACCCCGGCCAACGAGACGATCTGCTGATTCTTGGAGACATCTCCTTGCGGTCGGGAGACTACACCACCGCCGTCGATTGGCTCCGCCGCGCTGAGCAAATCCGGCCCGACGCCCATTCGGAACTGTTGCTGGCAATTTCGTATCAACACCTCAAGCAAATGGATCTGGCCCGCCATTATCTCAACCTGGCCAAGCAGCGCGCCCCCAACAATCCGGACGTGCAGCGATCGCTGGCGGGATACTACCGGCAGGCCGGAGACTATTCCGCGGCAATTGCTGCTCTCAAGTCGATCTCCAATCCGACGCCTGACGTGACCGCTGAGCTTGGGTACACCTACCAGCTCGATGGCAACCAGCAGCAGGCAGCCAAACTCTACACCCAGGCCGCCAACGCCAGGCCCAAAGACATAGGCTTGCAGCTTTCCGCGGCCCAGGCCCAGGTTGCCGTCGGTTCTATCGAAGACGCCAACCCGTTTCTTGAACGTGCGGCCCAGATCGATCCCAATTCGTATCGACTGCACGCAATTCGCGGAGACATTGCCAAATTGCAGGAACACGACGACGAAGCGTCCAAGGAGTACAGCGCCGCCATCGCACACCTGCCCGCATCCCCGATTGAAGGCCCGCTGTACGGCATTCAATTGCATATGAACCTTCAGCAGGCGTATCGGAACCTCAATGAGTCTGACCTGGCTCGCCAGCAGCTTCAGATTGCCCAGACCAAAATTGGCGCACTCGATGTGCATGGGCCTGACCGGCCGGCATTTCTCCGTCTGCGGGCGCTGATTAAAATGAATGCCGGCGAAGTGGAAAGCGCGCTGAACGACATGAAGGAAGCGCTTTCCATCAGCCCCGACGACCCGAAGAATCTGCAGCTCGATGGAGATTTGCTGATGAAGCTAGGGCGTACGGACGACGCAATCGCGGTCTTCAAACGCGTGCTCGCCATGGACCCCCACAGCCAGTCTGCTCTTACTTCTCTGGGATACGCCTCGCGCGCGGCGGGCAATGTTCACGATGCGGAAAAGTATTTCAACCGTTTGGCCCACGATCATCCGTCTCTGTATGTGCCATATCTTGCGCTCGGCGATCTCTACACCTCTGTCCGAGAATATAAAAAGGCAGAGACGGCATACAGCAAGGGCTACGCGCTGGCCCCAGCCAACGCGATGATTGTTGCCGGCGGCATGGATGCGGCCATTGAGGGGCACAATCTCGATCTGGCCGGCGTCTGGCTCCATCGCCTTACTCCGAACATGGACGCGGTGCCGAAAGTGCTCAGCGAACAGGAGCGGTATTATAGCTTCATGGGCGATCCTCAGCGATCCGCCGAAATCGGCCGCCAAGCCATCCAAGTTTTGCCCCACGAACGCGATGTAGTCGTCTATCTTGGATACGATTTGCTGCACCTCGGCCAATTCGACGAGCTGCGCGCGCTCACTGCAAAGTATATGGACGCCTTTCCGAAAGATCCGGATGTCCCGCTGCTGGCCGGGTACGTCGCGAAGCACGACGGCCACAGGGAGGAGGCAGTGAAGGCGTTTACCGAGGCGATCCGTCGCAATCCGGATACAGTCACCGCCTATGTCAACCGCGGCTATGTGTTGAACGATCTTCTCCAACCCGAGCAGGCCGCCGCCGATTTCGAACAGGCCATCAAACTTGAACCAAAAAATGGAGAAGCCCATTTGGGGCTCGCATTTTCCAGTCTTCAGTTGAATCGTTCTCATGACGCGGTGCGGCAGTCGGAACTGGCGGAAGAAATACTCGGCGACTCGGAATTGCTCCACGTCATCCGGGCGACCGCCTATGGGCGCTTGGGGCTGCGGACAAAGGCCTCGGAAGAATATCGCGCCGCCATGAAGTTCAACCCCAACGACGGGTCGCTCTACCTGGGCTTGGCCAACGTACTTTTCGCGCAACGCCGTTACAATCAGGCGATCCAGCAACTGCAGTCCGCACAAAAACTCCTACCCGGCAATGCCGAAGTGTATGCTCTGATGGCCCGCTCCTACGCCAACCTGGATGATCGCGAGCAAACATTGCGGAATGTGCAGCTCGCTGAGAAATACGCCGAGCAAGCCTCGCAAAAGAACACCGGAACGGCACGCACCGGCTCACAGTTGAGCGACATCTATGTTTCCACCGGGCAGGCACTCGACACGCTGGGTGACCAGAAAGGCGCGATGGTTCGGTTCGGCAAGGCGCTCAGCGCGCCCAACAGCAATCGCGTAGGCGTACGCTTGGCTATCGCTCGACTGATGGTCCAGCAAGGCAATTCCACGGACGCCCAGCGCCAGATCGCGCTGGCCCTGATGGAAGCCGAAGGAGGAGTTACACCGCCGCCGACCGGCGAGCAATATATAGCGGCTGCCGATATCTTGCAGCAAATGCATGAGTACAGGCTGTCGCAGACCTACCTCCAGCGCGCCAAAGCCGCGGGCGCTTCTGACATCGCGGTTCGTGTCGGCCTCGCCAACAGTTATCTCGCCTTAGGTGATACAGCTCGCGCGGCCGCGGAACTCGCGGCGGTCCGCCATACGGACAACAACGAATCGGATTACGCCTATCTGTTGGCTCAAGCCAATCTGTATGAGCAGGAGCACCATGGCGCTCAGGCCCTTTCCAGCTTTGCCCAGGCTGCCAGCGCAGCGGGCGAAGACCAGACTGCCGAGCAAGGGCTGCTGCAGGCCGGGGCGAACGAAGGATTCAGAATCAATCCAAAATTGAGCGTCCTATCGAATCTCATCATTACGCCGATTTTTGAAGACAGCACAATCTACGTTTTGGATTCCAAGCTGCTGGGCCCCGCCCCGGTACCACCCACGGATGCTTCGCAGCTTCCGCCGCCGCGTTCCTCCCTCGAAACCCTGTGGACCAACGGCTACCATCTGCACCTTGGAAATTTCCCCACCATTGGGGGATTTTTCCAGATACGGAACGCACGCGGCCTCATTTCGGTCCCCGCCTCAAATTCAGTCCAAAACCGAAATACGACTGATTACACGTTCAACATCGGATTGAATCCGACGCTCCACCTCGGCAGAAATGCATTGACGTTCGACAGCGGCGTTCAGGGGACATTACGCCGCGATTCGCGGAATCCTCTGGCGCTGAACCAGAATCTGGGGCGCGTATTTACCTACCTCTCCACCAGCTCGTTCTTCAACGTCCTTTCGGCCAGCGGCTATGTCATCTACGAGGCTGGCCCGTTTACGGAAAGCAACGTCAGCTCCAAGGCCTATACGGGCGCAATTGATTTTCGCGTCGGTGCGCCCTGGGGAAAAACAGCGCTGGTCACGGGATGGGGATTGAACGACCAGAAGTTCTCAC
>JBDTBI010000044.1:0-12992 GCA_039924215.1 Acidobacteriaceae bacterium | reverse complement strand
CCTCCGGTATACTCAAAGTTTGCTGTCTAGTACCGATTTTCTTGTTTAGGAGCGCACTCCGATGCCGAAGCGCACATTTCAACCGAACCGCCGCCACCGCTCAAAGACACATGGTTTTCGGGCCCGCATGAAGACGAAAGCAGGGCAGGCCGTGCTGTCGCGCCGTCGCGCCAAGGGCCGCAAACGCGTCTCTGTCAGCGCGGGCTATCGCGACTAGCCTGGGCCGATTTTTATGGAACTCGCCCCTCTGCAACAGTGCGGAGGAGGGGTTCCGGGGACTCAATCCCTCCGCTTTCTTCCCACCTGCCGCAATCGAAACCCTGTAGATTGAGCGTTCCGTATGCGTTCCTACGCGCCGTACAGCGAAGCGGCCAGCACCTTTGTGCCCCGTTGCGCGACAATATAAGCCAACAGGTGCGAAATGCCAGCCGAAGTCACTATGCCATCCCGCAAGGCAGCTGCTCCAATGATGCGAGAGGGATCGATGCGGGACGGACGGCTGCGAAAACATGCGGACTATCAACGCGTGTATCGCGAAGGGAAGCGGCAATCGCTGCCCCTGATGACATATTTTTACGCCATGCGCCCGCTGGAAACAGACACTCCAGAGCCATCTATGGGATCGCGGGAGCCACGCGTTGGCCTGACCGCTGGGCGCGTGCTGGGGAATGCGGTTGCGAGGAACCGCATCAAACGGCGCATGCGGGAGGCAATCCGGATGCACCGCGGGGAATTGATGGCCGGCGTAGACGTGATCCTGCACCCGCGGCGCACGGTGCTGGAGACGGAATTTTCCCAGATTGAGCGCGATGTGCTGCGGGCGTTTCGTGCCGTCCAGACTGCTGTGACCCAGGCAGCACGGGTGAAAGCTGGCGATGCCGATTCCGCCGATAGACGCTAGGCAGCAGCGCCGGGCCGCTCGCGTAGAGGCGATTGCCAGCAAGTATCAACGTTGGATTTCCCCTACATTGCACACATTAGGCGGGTCGTTACTGCCCATGCCGACCGGTTGCCGTTACCAGCCAACCTGCTCAGAATATGCTGCGGTTGCGGTGGCTCGCTATGGCTGGTGGCGGGGTTCGGCAATGGCTGTGGCACGGCTGGCGCGGTGCCATCCGTTGAGTCGCCGGGGCCGCCGAGGCGGTTTTGACCCGGTGCCGTAGTATGACCGGGCTGTCCCTGCATCCCGGCCAAAAAACCGGGTAGGATAGAAGTACCCGCACTCTGCACGAACCGTACCGGTGAGTCAGAACCCAGGAACAGGCGAAAGACTGTCTAAAGGACCATACATCCAGATATGCGGTACCGGTTGAGTTTGACTTGCGGCATGTTCGCGCTGGACCTGCACTGGATTCACACTGCGGAAATTGAAATTAACAGGAAGCGATTTGGCCGAATATAAAAATCCGAATCAGCATGGCGGCGACAAGCAGGATACGCACTCTCTGCTGATTTTTACCATGGTGTTTGCGGCGATTTTGCTGGGCATGCAGTTCTTTCGTCCCAAGCAGCCCGCTGCCCACAACCCAGCCCAGCCCACCGCGAAGCAACAGGCGGCACCTGACTCCAACACGGCCGCCCCGGGTGCGATCGACACGGTTGCCCATTCCGCAGGGAACGCAACGGCACGGGCGAAGACGATCAAGACACCCGCCACGCCGCAGATTGCCGCTGCCGCCGAAACCACAACGACCGTCGAGAATGAGCTGTACAAGATCACCTTCAGCAACCGCGGTGGCCAGGTCCGCTCCTGGATATTGAAGAAATATACGGACTATCAGGGCAAGCCGCTCGACCTGGTCAATACAGATGCCGCGAAAAAATTCGGGTACCCGCTTTCGATTTATACCAGCGACGCAAATACCCGCGACCGTCTGGCGCAGGCATTGTATGTGTCTTCGGCGACCGGCAATCTGACAGCTCCGGCCAAGTTGATGTTTACGTACTCCGCGGACGGCCTGGTCGTTCGCAAAACATTTCAATTTGACAGCAGCTATGTGATCCAGTCCGACATTTCGGTGACCCAGGATGGCGCACCGATAGAAGCGATGCTGGCATGGCCGGCGGGTTTTGGCGATCAGCGTCAGGCCCGGGATTACTCGTCTTACCAGAAGATCGATCGATCCAACGACGGCAAAGCAGAGAGTACCGCGGTGAAGAAAGTGCACGATGGCGCTACCGAGACAGGTACGCTCGACTGGGCTGGAGTCAGCGATCTCTATTTTGCTGCAGTGTTTCTGCCGGACAATCCAGCTTCCAGTGTGTTCGTGACTCTGCGGAATACGATCGACATCCCGAAAGATCCGGACAAACCGGAGCCTGACAAGATGGAGCCGCAGCCGGTTCTGGGCGCAGCTGTTGGTTCTGTGAAGGGCCCCTCTTCAGTGCGATTCTTTGCCGGCCCGAAGAGCCTGGGGGTTCTGTCGTCGATTCACGCTATGGGGCCGGATGGCAAAACTACCGGACCGAATCTGGTGCCGATCGTGCACTACGGCATGTGGTCCATCATCGCCAAACCGCTGTTTTACCTGCTGCGCTGGGTCTACCACCACGTCGTGCCGAACTGGGGCTGGGCGATCCTGATCCTCACCGTGTTTCTGACACTGGCCATGTTCCCGACGCGCTTCACCATGATGAAGTCATCGATCAAAATGCAGCGCGTTCAGCCGCAGATGACCTTTATCAAGGAGAAATACAAGAAATTTAAGTTCGACGATCCGCGCAAGCAGGACATGAACAAGGAGATGCAGGAGCTGTACAAGAAGGAAGGCGTCAACATGTTTGGCGGCTGCCTGCCCATGCTGGTCCAGTTTCCGCTGATCTTTGCCTTTTATGCGATGTTGGAAAATGCCATTGAACTACGGAATGCGCATTGGTACTGGCTGCACGATCTATCCTCGGCGGATCCGTACCACATTCTTCCAATTGTGATGGTCGTGTCCCAGTTCTTCTATCAGCTCTTTACGCCTTCCCCCGGCGTCGATCAAGCGCAGCAGAAAATGATGGCGTATACGATGCCACTGTTCAGCGGATTTATCTGCTGGCATTATGCCTCTGGACTTGCGTTGTACTGGGCAGGTAGTAACCTGATTGGTATCGGCCAGCAGATGATCATCAATCGAACCAAGCTGGGGAGAGAATTACGAGAGATCCAGGCCAAACGTGCGTTAAAAAAGAAGGGCGGGCGACCGGTTGCAGTTGCCCGGCGTTGAAAGTGGACTGAATTCTTCTTGAAAGAAGGCGGACATCAATGCCAATCGAAAATTATCAATCTGCCGCAGCAACGATCGATACATTTCTCAAGGAAATGATTCACCTGGGAGGCCTGCACCTGAAATACCGCATCACTGCGGGTGCGGGAGCTGCCGATCCAAACAAGTTTGAGTCCCGCGAAATTTATGTGGAGATTGCGGGCCCTGACGTCGGCTTGGTGTTGGAGCATAATGCGGAGTTGCTGCGCTCGCTGGAGCACATTGCAGTGAAAGTGCTGCGGCTGGAGCCGGCGGAACACGACTTGATTTCCTTTGACGCGCGGGGCTATAAGGCACTGCGCGCACAGGAAATGCGAATGGCTGCAGACACGGCCGCAGAACAAGTGCGCCGCACCGGTGAGCCGTATCAATTTGCGCCGATGAATTCTCGTGAACGACGCATGCTGCATCTGGCGCTGAAAAATCATGAAGATCTTCGCAGCGAAAGCAGTGGCGAAGGGATGCGGCGTTACGTCGTTGTGTATCCGAAAAACTGGCAGCCAAGGGCTCCGTCGTCCACCGGTTCCACCCGGGCGCGCTCGTTTGGGCGAGGATAACGGGCACTCCGCACGCATGAAACCATTTGCGCGAGAGATTGCGCTCGACTTTCCAGAGACAAGTAGAATCGACTCGTGAGTGAGCATCTGCACACGGCAGTCGCGCCTCATCCAGTCGATGTTGGAGAGCTTCGCGACACCATTGTTGCCATCTCCACACCGCCGGGGCGCGGGGGCATCGGCATTGTCCGGCTTTCCGGCGTGCAATCCGTCCAGATTGCATCCAGCTTGCTGCGGCTGATGAAGCCGATGGTACATGCACAGGCGCAGTTAGCGGATGTGCTGGATCCCGAGTGTGACGACTCTGAAAATGCGAAACGCCTCGATGAAGCGGTCGTAACGCTATTTCAAGCGCCCAATTCCTACACCAGAGAAGACGTGGTTGAGATTGCCGCACACGGTTCGCCAGTGGTGTTGGAATCGGTTGTGCGCACCGCAATTGCGCGTGGTGCTCGGCCCGCCCGCCCTGGCGAGTTTACCGAGCGCGCGTTTCTTTCCGGACGCATCGATCTGACACAGGCCGAGGCGGTACGCGACTTGATCGATGCGCAAACGCTGTATCAGGCGAAAATTGCGTCGGAGCAGATGGAAGGCGCTCTTTCGCGGCGCATCCGGCCGATCAAGCAGGAGCTGGTGCGTCTGATCGCGGAGTTGGAAGCTGGAATCGATTTTGCGGAAGATGACATCGACCTGATGCCGTCAGACGCGATCGTGCGGCGCATCGCGGCGATTGCAGAACCTTTGCAAGGACTGGCTGCGTCGTTTGCCTATGGCCGTGTCGTGCGGGATGGAATTTCGCTTTCGATCATCGGACGCCCGAATGCTGGAAAGTCCTCTCTCTTTAATTGTCTGGCGCAGCGCGAACGCGCCATTGTGACTGCCACGCCGGGAACGACGCGGGACCTGGTGACGGAGCGAGTGTCGCTCGGCGGGATTCCGCTTGATTTGATCGATACGGCAGGTCTGCGCCAGGCCCAGGATGAAGCCGAGAGTCTGGGCATTGCGAAATCACGAGAAGCCATGGCCGGTGCGGACGTGGTTCTGCTGGTGTTGGACGCAACTGCGGATGCGCTGACGCAGGAAGAAATGTCGCTGCTTGAACAAATGCGCGCGCGACGTGCCATCGTGGTGGTGAACAAGACCGATTTACCGAGCGGGCGGCCCGGAGATTGGGCCACATTATTGCGCGATGAACGCACAACCCCGATTGAGACCTCCGCACGAACCGGCAAAGGAATACCGGCGCTGCAAGCGAAGATTCTGACTCTGTTGTGCGGAGATGGAAGAGAGCCGGAGACCGGCCTGATGACAAATCTGCGCCAGCAGCAAGCTGTTTCTGAATCGTTGCGGGCGTTGCGGACGGCTGAGTCTGCGGTTGCGACCAATACACCACACGAGATGCTTCTGCTGGATCTCTACTCCGCATTACGCAGCCTGGATGCGTTAACCGGCGACACAACCCCGGACGATATTTTGAATTTGATATTTTCTACCTTCTGCATCGGAAAGTAATGTGGCTTCCGAGAGCCGTCCAATAGGACAGAGAAAAGCGAAAGAAAGAGTTGGAGATGATAGACCGTCGCGAATTTATACAAGGGGCCTCCGCTTTAGGAGTCGCTTTGTCTGGCGGAGTGCCGGCGCTCGCTTCCCAGGCCCGCATTCGGAAGCACCCACTGGCAATCACAATGTGGGATTTTTCCTGGCTGGAACGACGCTGGCCCGGCGCCGGCTACGAAGACTGGGATCGAGTGCTGGATGAATTGAAACAACGGGGGTATGACGCCGTTCGCATCGATGCGTATCCCCACCTGATCGCTGCCAATCCCACGAAGGAGTGGGAGCTGGTCCCTGTTTGGGATCAACAAGACTGGGGCAGCCCAGCTGTCAATCGCGTTCGTGTGCAGCCGCATTTGAATGAGTTCATCGCCAAATGTTTCGAACGGGGCATTCTGGTGGCACTTTCAACCTGGTGGCGACAGGACCCGGACAATGTCCGGATGAACATCAAGACTCCGCAGGATTTGGCAGGCGTCTGGTTGAAAGCGCTCCAGAGTATTCCGCAGCACTATCTGAAAGACACCATTTTGTACGTCGATTTCAGCAATGAGTTTTGCATATCGGTCTGGACGCCATGGATCCCAAGCGGCACCAAGCGCGATTCCCCGGAGGGAACCCGCTGGATGCGTGATTCGATTGGGAAACTAAAGCAGACGTATCCGAACCTCCCCTGTACCTTTTCTTTCACTAGTGAATATCAGACATGGCGAGATCAGGATGTCTCGATGCTGGATTTGATGGAACTCCACTGCTGGATGACGACCTTCTCCGATTTCAATCACCAGGTTGGATACAAGTTTGAGAGGTTCAGCCCAACGGGTTACCACAACCTGCAAAAACGGGGCGAGGCCTTGTATCGCAGCGACCCTGCGAAGTGGCAGGCAAGTCTCACAAAGGGAATCGATACGCTGGCAGAATGGTCGCGGGTGAGCGGCAAGCCATTGATGACGACCGAGTGCTGGAGCGTGGTGGACTACAAGGATTGGCCGCTACTCCATTGGGACTGGATCAAAGAACTCTGCGAAATCGGTGTTCGTCATGCTTCGTCCACTGGACGTTGGGAAGCAATGGCCACCAGTAACTTCTGTGGCCCGCAGTTCGTTGGGATGTGGCGTGACGTGGACTGGCATCGTCGCATGACAGGCGTGATTCATCAAGGGCAGTTGCCGCCGTCCACTACGTGAGGCTGATGCAAAACACGTGAGGTTGAAGAAGTACCCTTACGGTTCGAAGTTTGACCACAACTTTACGAAACGCTGTGGATCGGCAACCCATTCCACCGAAGCCGGATTTCGGCGATATTGTGCGTAGATCGAATCCTGCGGATCAAGGCCCAACTCCGGATAACTCCGGCTCGTGCGCTGCTGCAGGCCCGTTCCCTGATAGCGGTTGTTTGCCAGCCATCCGATCGATCCCTTCTGCCCAACGCTCCCATCCGGCTCAACAAGCGGGAAATATGCGAGGCCGCCATGCGCCCGCACGCCGGAGTAATCGAATCCATACTGCCGGTCGCACCACGCTCCGAATACCATGCGCTGTTTTGTATCGGCGTTGATGACCGCGTGCGCCCAACCCGGCGGCACAACGATTTTTTCTCCAGGCCCTGCGGTCACGGCAATACAGCGGCCCGGCTCGTCCGTCACGCGCTCCTGCGCATAGATGATGGCCTGCCCCTCCCATATCTCGAATAATTCCGGGGGCGACCATCCGCTGTGAGGCGCAATCGCATGGACATGCCCCTGGCTGCGTATCGGCTCACGGCCCAGTTGCCCAGCCGCATACGCTACCACTCCAAAGAGCAGGGAACGCGCTTTGAGATCCACTTCATCTTCGTTACGTCGCACATCCATCGCGATCGAGTACACCGGGCTCGGCCCGCTGCATGTCGGGTCCAGCAGGCTCGGGCGAATTGCATCCAGCGTGCGGAATTCCTGTTGTGGCCCTCGCACTCCTTCGCCGTAGTGAAACTCCATGGTCTTCGCATCGATGGTAAGGTCCAGTGCTGTTCCGTCACTCATCCTCTGCAACTCCCGATCCCTGCCATTCTCAACGTCCATGCTGTTCAACTACGTCGGGTTCCCCATTGCTGCGCATGATGCGCACGCTGAATCCATGCTGGTCAATGGTTGCATAATCGTAGCCTGCATCACTCGGCCAGCAGGCCAGAAAGGTGAGGGGAACATCGCCGGTGTTGACGACCCGATGCGCGATGAACCCAGGAACGTAATGGGCCGTTCCGGGCGACATTTTCTGTACAGTAGACTGCCGCTGCTCATCCATGAGAACCAGCATCCCGCTGCCGGAAATGGTCGCATAATACTCTGCCCGGTTCCGCTGCTTATGAAAATGTCCGCGCGTCATGAAGTACTCCGTGCCCACAACGCCGGGAAATATTGTGGAGTTTCCCCAATACAAACCGCCTTCGGTACCGTCCTGGACAGGTTTCCAGTACTCGACCGCATAGATCAAGTGGTTGCTGTCGATCCGTTGGCGCGCGTCTTCGTCGAGGAAAACGCCCTTCATTTCCCCAGCAGTCTTGCTAGACCGTTGAATACGGGAATCTGCGCCCATCGAACCAGTGGCGAAATCCATCCGAATCGGTCCCGGCGGTTCGATAATCTTGCTCCGTTTCATTGCTTCCATAAATTGATGATAGTGAGCGCGGCTCGCTACAGCAACAGATCGGCTTCTCATAGAACGAGCATTCACGGGATCGATTGTGATCCGCGATGGGGATATCGAATGCCCCGTCTGAAATCCTGAACCGTCGATGCTCGGCTCACGATTTCGGTCAACCCATTGGCGGTTGTTCCAAACCTAGTTGGTCTTCTTCAGAACGGCGTCGCGGTTTTCATCGGTGTAGATTTCACTTTCGAATTTACGCAGCGCGGGATACTCGTGAGCGTCGAGTTCGAGCTTTTTCACGGTGTATTCGCGGTAGTAGCAGAGCACGCCGCCGTCGGCTTTGACTTCGCTGCGGTAGCTGGCGAAAGGAGTATCGACGTTGACCGGATCGGGCAGGTCATCGACGGCGTACCCGGCGGGAATTTTTATGGAGAAGGTGTCGCGCCAGTCGCCGATCGAGCTGAATTCGATGGGATAGCGGCGCGGGCCGTCCTCGATGTGGAATGCGTCGGAGCCGAGTACGCGAGGGCGCACCAGCAGCAGGTTTCCCGCGTTTTTTGCGTATGACGATGCGGTGACATGGTAGTGCAGGATCAATTGTTGGTTGAGGCTGCTGGCATTCTTGACCTGCTCATCGCTTGCCTGGAAGGAAGAGAAGTCGCTTCGCAATAAATTTTCAAGACTTTGCTGCTTGTCCCTGGCACTGCTCACGGTAAACCAGCGACGCAGATCATCAGAGGAAGCTCCGAGCCGCTCGACCGTCACGTCGCCGGCGAGTGTGCCGTCCACACCCAGCGTGAAGCTGGCTGTGCGGTCCACGGTGTCGCTGCCGGGGTTCAGCACGGGGAGCGTGATGGCCTGACTGTTCGCGCCGGCCAGAAGCAGTCCGGTGCCTCCTTGCAGATACGTCGGCAGCAGGCCGATAGGAACGTAAGGATTGGTGGGGTCAAAGATAAGGTAGCGTTTGCCGGTCTTTGTCGCGACAACTGCCTTGAGGGCTGGGTTTAGGTATCCGCTGGGAATTTCGATGGCAGCGATCATATGATCACCGATCAGCGACGGCACTGTGGGATCGAGCACGCCACGATCCGTATCGACCATGACCCAGGTAGCGCGCACGCCAACCGCGTTGAGCATGGAGATGAGCAGCGTGACCTTGTCTTTGCAGTCGCCGTAGCGGTTGCGGTAGACCTCCTCCGCCGTATGCGGGATATACCCTCCGATGCCGATTTCGATTCCGACATAGCGAATTTGTTGTTGCATGAAATCCGCGACTTTCTGGATGTGATCTATGAAGTCGGCATTGGCACTAGTGAGCGCCCGGCTGGCGTCGGCAATATCGGGAGAGTCTTTGCTTTGCGGTGCTGCAATCTGCGTGTACCACTCGCCGATGCGAGTCCAGAGTTGCGGACCCTGCGGAAGGGAAGCTGGGGAGAAGTAAATCTCCATGCGGCCGGCCAGCGCCTCCTCTGCCGGGGCCATGGGAACCGAGTCGAGATTGATGGAGGGGATGTTGGAGAGTTCCCATCGAAAGTTGCCGGGCGCAACCTCTGTCGGTTCGACGCTCGGGTATTTGCGCCACAGCACGCGATGCTGCCATCCCTGAGGCAGATTGATTTGAAAAACAGATTTGACGGTGGGAACGGAGTGTTGGAATTCCCACGGCTCATTGCCCGAGTGCATCGGAATCTGCTCCGTGTACTCGTACGCGACGATCCCTCCCGGATCGGCGCCGGGAACGTCAGCCGTTTTATAACGAGCGTCGTTGTACAGAATTCCCCATTCGTCCGTGCCGCCCTCGATGATCTGATTCTTTTTCACCGTGTAGTGGTGGCCATCCGGGCCGATGCTCCAGACATGAAACGACAGGAGTTTGCTTTCCTTGTTGAACTCGGCGAAAGGATGCGCATAGCCGCGGCCCTGGGGGGCGCAGGATTTTGACGACCTTGCGATAGCGTTCCACGACCTGGCCGGTTGGGCTGACGGTGAGCAATTGATCTTCAAGCAGGATGGCGCCTGTGCCGCAGCCGCCTGTGTCGCCCAATCTGGAAACTCAGGCTTTGAGGCATGCGCCGAGGACACGCCCAGAGCGAGGCAGAGAGGGAGCAAAGCCCAGCGGAAGCTTCTCATGGTCACTTACCGGCGGCGGTCGGAGCTGACGCGGTTGCCGAAACCGCAACTGGAACCATCTGCAGCGCGATCTGTGACTGATCGCTTGCGCTTACCTTCTGGAAGAAGTTGCGAAGTGGGGGGTATTCGTTCGTCTTGTAGAGAAAAGTGGCGACTCGCAGTAAGCGCGCATAGCCGTAGGTATGCGGCGTGGATACGAATTTCGTGAGGTAGTCCGCGTTTGGAGCAAACGGAATATCTCCGTCCTTCGGAAGGCTCTCTACAGTCATATTTGCCGGCAGCGTCAGGCGGAAGTCATCGGTGACCTTGTACGGATAGCTCATGTCCACCGGATTTGTGCGGTGCGTTTTGGCGAACAACGGCGGGTTACCAGCCTCAAAGAATACCGCCGGAATGAAGACATGTTTGCCGGTTGCGGTGCCCAACGTTCCGGCCACGTTCATGACGACCATCAGTGGATTGGAGAAATCTGTGAGACCGACAAAATGATTTACGTTGACCGTCACGCCGGGAGGCATGGAGCCCTTGAGGCTGTCGTTGAATTGCTTCTTAACTCCGGTCTCGTCGCCGCGCAGCGCAGCCTGACGCCATGCGAGCGCCTGCGCACCGTTCATGATCTCGTAGATCACGCCGGAGACCTGGCCTGCGGGGCTCAATGTAAGTCGGGCTTGGCGGGTCACGCTGTTGTCGTTATACGACTGCCAGGGAGTGGAGAATATCTTGACGCCGTGGTCTGTTTGCCGGAGGCCACCAGTTCCAGCGTGCTTCCAGTGGAGTTGGGCGAATTCGCAATACCGCTGCCCCGGATCGAAGTAGATCTCTTTGCCGCCAATGGAGACGATGGCAACCTCATCATTCAGTTGACCCCAACTCAAAAAGTCCGGCTCGAAAATGTTGTGATTGATGTCAACGACAATGGCTCCGTAGGCTTTCAATCCCGCAGCGCGGACCATAGCGACAAACAGCCGTGTGATTTGGTCATCATAGCCGCGCTTTTGTTCCCAAACATCTTCGGCATTTTTTATTGTGACGCCCTCGGCTTTGTTCTCCGCAGCCGAATGCTGGCGGGTGAAGCTGGTGTTGTCCAGCTTCATCACCGCGGCATAAATCTTCTCAACCTTTTGCTGGTCGGTGTCGCCCGGAGCGATGATTCCACTGACACCTGCTCGAATTTTCTTGGATGGATCGGCGAACTGGTTGAAAGCGTTCGACCAGTATTTTCCTTAGGTCTTCCAATATTCGGCCGGGGTGCGGAAAGGTGAGTAGTAAAAGACCAGCTGGTAGCCGAAGCTTCCGGTTGGCGGCAGATAGTCATCATTCGGCATTGCCGGAATGTTTTCCACCGTCAGATCATAGTCGTCCACGCCCTGGCGGACAGCCACTCCTGGCGGCAGGATGTAGGTGTAAAGAAGGTTATCGGCAATATCGTCATGTCCGTTCTGGTGGGTAACAATGCGGGTCAAGTTACCATTCAGATGGCCGCTTGGATTGAAGTGGTAATGTGCCTTCACCACGGGAATGTCCTGTTCAATCTGCCAGTCCGGGGAAGAAACGATACTGCTGTCATAGCCCACTGTCCAGCGGTACTCGATGATGCTGCCACCCTGCACGTCCGGCAGGCTGAATACCTTTTCCATGACGCGTTGATCGCCAGTCTTCACCAATAGCTTGTCGTAGGGTTTGCCGGTAAAGGGCACGATGGTTCCATCGCTCTGGATGGTGCGGCCGGAGATGCCGCGAATCGAGTAGCGGCCGGCCAGGAAGGGAATCTCGATGTCGCCAAACATCTCCTTGCCCTTTTCGCTCAGAATCTTAATGCGTGCATACAACGTGTGAATATGGATGACGTCGTTCACCGTTTCTTCACGAAACAGGTAGACAGCGGGCGCGTTCGGGTCGGCGGCATAGGACTTCATACTGAGCTCACTGGGGGTGGGCTGCTGCCAGTCGGAAGATGCGAAAGCGGCGAGCGGGACAAGAATCAGGCAGAGAACAACAAAACGGCGAACCAATGCAGACACAACCAAACCTCAGCGAAGCAGAATTCCCGCCCAAAAAAGTCGACCTTATAAGTTCGCAGGAGGGTCGCCATAATTATGGCTTTGCTCGCTCCGATGATCAAGAAATTTTTTAAGCCCCTCGGTTTTTGCCGTAGAAACGAACGCTTCGCGTGGCCACTCCCTGTGTTTGGTTTCTTCCATAACGCGGGAGAGGGCGCGCGAGGTCCAGGGCACGATGGAGCAGGTATTCTGATTGTGTCCTGGCAGTACGCAGCAAAAACCTGGTTCGGAGGGCCAGTTCGGATGTCGGAAGCTCCTAAAGCGATCTGTGAACGTATGTCCGAGCAGCCAGCATCTCTTTTTAGCGGCGGGAAACGGATGGCTGTCCTGTTCGCTTGTACGCTCTCGCTGGTCACGTACATCGACCGGGTTGCCATGTCTCAGGCGGCTCCGTTTGTCGCGCGGGATTTCAGTCTGACGTCCGTTCAGGTGGGATGGGTATTTTCAATTTTTGGAATCGGATATTCCCTGTTTGAGATACCCACCGGCTGGTGGGGTGATCGTATCGGTCCGCGCCGCGTCCTCACTCGAATCGTTCTGTGGTGGACATTCTTCACCGCTGCGACGGGATGGGCATTCAACTATGCATCGCTTCTGACAACCAGGTTTCTATTCGGAGCTGGAGAAGCAGGCTGCTTTCCCAACCTGGCAAAGGTGCTGAATTCCTGGCTTACACCCAACGAACGGGCGCGGGCGCAGGGCCTCGTCTGGCTGTGCGGTCGATGGGCAGGAGCCTTCACTCCGCTTTTGGCGATCCTGTTGATCCGTGCCGTTTCCTGGCGCTTCGCTTTCCAGATGTTCGCGCTCTCAGG
>JBDTBI010000043.1:0-3801 GCA_039924215.1 Acidobacteriaceae bacterium | reverse complement strand
TCCACCAGAACCTCCGCTGCGCGGGGACGAGAATTGTAGTTCGAGCTGAGAGACATGCCATACGCGCCGGTATCCAGAATGGCGAGGAAATCTCCCGCATCGAGTGCAGGCAGGTTGCGTTCTCTGGCAAAAAAATCTCCCGTTTCGCAGACCGGGCCGACAACATCGACCACGGCGGAGGATGGGCTTTGATTGCGGCGCACAGGCAGAATCCCATGATAGGCCTGGTACAGCGCAGGGCGGATCAGGTCATTCATGCCGGCATCGGTCACGACGAAAGTCTTTTCGCCATTCCGCTTTGTGTGCAGCACCTGCGTTACCAGCGCCCCCGCCTGGGCGATGATGAAACGTCCCGGTTCCAGCAGCAACTCCCCGTCGAAGCCTGCCAACGCCGAACGCATTTGCCGCGCGTATTCCACAACCGCAGACTTTGGATCGAAGCGTTCGACAGGACCGCGGGCCTTGCCCTTCTGCGCCGGATCCTCCGCTTCATACGAAATCCCCAGGCCGCCGCCAGCATCGATATGACGAATTTCGATGCCGCTCGATGATTTCAATTCTCTGACCAGTTCCACCACCCGTTGCAACGCCTGCCCAAACGGTTCGGCGGTGCGAATCTGCGAGCCGATATGTACGCTAACGCCGATGGGCGCCAGGTGGGGGCTGCGCGCCGCTCGCTGGTAGAGCACGGAAGCGTCACCGATCGCCACTCCGAACTTATGTTCCGTCATACCGGTCGAGATATAGGGATGGGTGGCAGCGAATACATCGGGATTGACGCGGATCGCCACCGGCGCTTGCTTGCGGAGATGCCGCGCACGCTGCTCGAGCAGTTCCAGCTCCGCTGGGCTTTCGACATTGAAGAGAAGAACCTGCGCGGCCAGGGCGGCATCGATTTCAGCAGCCGTTTTGCCGACACCGGAAAATACGATCCGGTGCAGGCCGAACCTGGCTGCCTGGCGAACACGCTCCAGTTCCCCGCCGGAGACAATGTCAAAGCCAGTGCCCGCTTGCGCCAGCAGGCGAAGGATGGAGAGATTGGAGTTGGCTTTGACGGAATAGCAGAGCGTGGCTCGCATGCCGGCAAAGGCCTCTGAAAACATCTGGGCGCGCCCCAGAAGGTTGGCCGCCGAATACACGTAGACCGGCGTGCCATACTCACGGGCCAGACGAGCGAGCGGCACGCGATCGCACAGCAGATTACGGCCTTGCGTGCCACCGTATTGAAAAGGACGTATCGAAACTGGAGAGGCTAACTTCACTGGACTTTCCTCGCGGTGCTGGCGGAAAGCTGCGGCCTGTATTCACGGTCAAGAAACTCTTGAATCAGGAGCGCGACTTTCTGCGGTTGCTCGAATGGGGCATAATGGCCTGCATCTTCGAGCAGGTGGAACTCGACATGCGGCGCCTGCTCGGGGATCACCTGCATCTCCGCCGGGGTGCTGGATGGGTCTTCTCCGCCGGCAATGACACAGACGGGCGCCTGGATCGTCGCCAGCGTCGGGACAGAGTCTGGCCGCCGCATGAGCCCCTGTTGCACGGCCAGCATTGCTTGCAACGAAAACGAACCCATCATGGCGCGAGCTGCGGCGCGGACCTGAGGATAAAGTCGTCTCGCCGTGGGGCCCACCAGCGTGTCTGCTGCCTGATCAAAAAACTTTTCCAGGCCGCCCGGCCGCTGTGCTGCCTGCATCGATTCACGTCTTTTTTCGCGGTTGGCTTCGGTGTCCGGCTGTGGCTTGCCACAGGTGAGCACCAGCGCGGCCATCTGCTGCGGATAGCGCCGCCAATATTCGTAGAGTATGTAGCTGCCAATGGAACAGCCAACAAATGCCGCCCGCTGGATGCCCAAAGATTGCAGGACAGCGTGGGTATCCTCGGCCAGTTTCTCCATCGTGACGGCTGCGCCAGGGGTGGACGCGTCCAAGCCATGAGTCGGGGCCACGCCAAGAGTCGAGTCGCCATGCCCGCGAAGATCGATCAGCGTGATCCGATATTGATCCCGCAGCAACTCCGCCACCGGCAACCAGAAGCCGTGATGGACCGGCGTGGGGTGCAGCAGAACCACATCCGGACCTGCACCGACTGTGGTGGCAAATAGACGGGCGCCGTCCTGTTCGATCTGCAATCGCGAATCCTCCCGCCGCGAAACAAGTTGTGAAACGGATACATAAATAGTGTAGACGGACGAGGAGCCATGAATTCATGAACGAGCAATGGATTCATTACGGAGCTTCTTGAGAGAGGAAGCAAGCGACCGCACCCTGCATGATCCGCACCCGCTCGCAGCCTGATACACGCGTCTCCACACGACGAGGAAGCCGGTGCGGCACGTGAGGAGCTGGTTTAACGAGGCTGCGATTCGGAATCATGTTGCGGCAGCAATGGAACCTCTTCCGGAATCAGCATCCATCCCACAAGGTATGCAATCTCCATCACCGGAAAGACGAAGATGCCAAGGAGCACCGTGACAATGCGGGTCGCCGTGAGGTCCCACCCGTAGCGAAGAGCAAAGCCGGCGCAAACACCGGCAAACACGCGAGGATAGCGGGGACGATAGATCGTGTTCAGTGGTGAAGCGGTAAAGACATTGGCGTTGACGACCGTGCCACAACCGGGACAAAAGTTGGCTGCTGGGGGCAAGGGCTTTCCACACTGATGACAGAACATGTTTTCCTCCGTGGACGCCGATCTGATCCGCTCCGCCTAATCAAACCCTATGGCCATGGTTACGGCTGGCATCGGCGCATCTTCAGCATCCTACTCATTCAATACGCAGACGACAGGCTGCTGGTTCCAGCCCGGCGAACAATCGTTTTTATCTGCCTTTATATGGGGAATTTTCGTATTTTCTGGCGCTGCCGGCCTGGTCGGAATCCGTCCCCAATGCAAGCACCGCATCGTATTGCTTTCTTGCTTGTACGCGTTCGCCCAACAGGTCGAACATCTCTCCCGCTGCCAAGTGTGCTCGCTGTTGCATCAATGGAGAAGCGGTAGGTTGGACGGCCGCCTTCTGATACGCAGCCGCCGCAGTGGCGAGGTGGCGCTGACCGCGTGCGGCTTCCCCTAGGCCGTAGTATGCCATCTCCAAATGAGGATCGGGATAATATCCGCCTGGCTGAACAGCCCGCACCAGCAGCGCCTGATAGGCCGTGACGGCAGGCATGCCCTTACCGGAATCCTTCAGGAGATTGGCCTGTTCCAATGCGAACAAAAAGTTACGCGGATGCTGCCGCACCAGGCCGTCGATGACATCGATTGCCTTGGAATACCTGGCTTCACGCCGCAGGAATATGGCCAGCACGGTGCGCGCCGAAACCGAATTGATGATGCCATATTGGCCAACCTGGCGCAGTTCCCGGAGCCCTTTCGATTTTGAGCCGTGGATTCCCACCAACCCGGCCAGCACCTTCATCGGGAAAGGTAAAGCACCAAGAGAATAATCATGCACACCCACGATTAGATACGCGTCCGCATATTTTGGATCGAGTTTCAGCACCAGATCAGCGTCATTCCGTGCGGACGAAGCCATGTGCAGCGCAGTGACATATTTCTTCTCCACCATGCCTGAATACACCGTGTACAGACTGGTCCCAAAGCCGCGCGCAAACAAGGCATCGACGTCGTTGGGGTCTGCCGCGAGCTTACGATTGCTCAAATCGAGAGCATGGTGATAGAGGGCTTCAATCCGCGATTGTATCCGCGGATCTTCTGTAACCGTGTGCTTGCCGGTCAAGAAGCCGTCCTCAACGTACAGAGTGGTGTCGAGCAGATCGAGCCGGTACAGTTCGCGGAATACGG
>JBDTBI010000042.1:0-3587 GCA_039924215.1 Acidobacteriaceae bacterium | reverse complement strand
CCTGCTGCTCACGCTCCGTCTGCTCCAGCACTTCTATCAGTGTACGTTCCAATTCACGACCCGATAGCCCGACCGGAGTTGCTTTCACGGCCAGGGTGCGTGGTCCGAAAGGTTCCACTTCAAAGCCGTTCTGTTCCAACTCAGCCGCGATGGTGGCAAACAGCGGCATCTGGTCCGGCTTCAGATCGATCAGCACCGGCATCAGCAGGCGCTGGCGCTGTACCTGTTCCACATCACGGTCGCGGACAATTTTTTCAAACAGTATGCGTTCGTGCGCGACATGCTGGTCGATGATCCATAGGCCCTCTCCATTTACCGCAAGGATGAAGGACTCTTCCAACTGCCCTAGCGGTCGCAGGTCGGCCAGGCCATGCAGACTGGGCGGCGCGGCATCCTCAATCTCCGCGTTGGCCTGGCTCAGCATTGCTGCGGAATCACCGGACAAAAAGGGCAGGGATTGCACGGTAGGAGAAACCGTCGGAGCTTGCAACTCAAATCGCTCGGCATCGTCGCGTGAGGGGATCGGGCCGGAATCCGGAAAAATTTCAACTCCAGGAGAAGCTGTCTCCGACCCGACCTGCTGAACAGGATCTGGCTGATCATGATTCGGCTGGCCGTTGGGCTGCGCCTTGCTCTCCACCCCTAGCCCCGGAGCACCCGGCAGGGGAGACAAATCCGGCACCAGGGCTGGCGTCATCACGGCGTGGTGGCTCAACGCGGTAAGAAAGCTGGCCGCCGGACGCATCTGGATCAGCGTATTGCGAACGGCGTCGCGAACAAAGTCATGCACAAATGACTGCTGGCGAAAGCGGACCTCCGTTTTGGCGGGATGCACATTCACGTCCACCTCTTGCGGCGGCATTTCCAGAAACAGAAGAACCACCGGAAACGATGTAGGCGGAAGAATGTTGCGATACGCTTCCGTCAATGCATGCAGAATCAGCCGATCGCGTATTAGGCGCTGATTGACAAAAATGTACATGGAGTTGCGATTCAGCTTCTGCAACTCCGGCCTGGAGGCGAAGCCGCGCAGACGTAACGGCCCTGGCTCCTGCGGTTGCCAGTCGGGTCCCCGTTTCCATGGGGGTGGTTCGGGAATGCCTGCGCGCTCGAAGTTGGTTTCCGCCGTCACCGGCAGCAGTTGGTCCAGCACTTCTCGCCCGAAGATTTGGAAGATGCGGTCGGAAACGTGCTGCACCGCCGGAGCTTCCAGCAGGGCATGGGTGGCGCTGTGCAGCTCAAAATGCCTGGACGGGTTGGCCAGGCAATAATGCGTGGCCAGGGCCGCAATGTGAGACAGTTCCGTCTGTTCCGACCGGAGAAATTTCTTGCGCGCGGGGGTATTGAAAAAAAGATCGCGCACCTCCAGCGTGGTCCCGGCGGAAACGCCACTGTCGGCCACGCGCAGAATTTTCCCGCCGGAAAGTTCCATCTCGGTGCCGACTGCTTCTTCTGCGGAGCGCGTGGTGAGGTGCACGCGCGCGACCGACGCGATGGAAGGCAGCGCCTCGCCGCGAAAGCCTAACGTCGCCAGGGAAAGCAGATCATCGCTGGAATGGATTTTGGAAGTGGCATGCCGCTCGAAAGCCAGCAGAGCATCGTCGCGCATCATGCCGCGACCGTCATCGGTGATGCGGATCAGTTTGCGGCCGCCCGCTTCCACGTCGATGCGAATGCGTTGCGCGCTCGCATCGAGTGAATTTTCCAGCAATTCTTTCACTACCGACGCAGGCCGTTCCACCACCTCTCCGGCAGCGATTTGGTTGGCGACCTGATCGGAAAGAACGCGGATATAACCCATTGGCTGCTAACTTGTAGGACGTGAATTCGAAACCCGTTGTAGGACGTTTGCAGCTTCTCAGCCGGCGGTCAACTGTACGGATGCAGCGTATTTTCTCCAGCGCGAAGATTGCTTTACGAGTGCCGTTTCCGCGCTGTTTTCCGGCGAGTTGAAACCGGAGCCGCGGATTTGGTGGCAGCTGCCTTTTTCGGAGTCCCAGCCGGTGTCGTGACGTTCGCGGCAGCCTGCCTGGATGGCTTCGCGTTTCTTTTCTTCCGCTTCTCTGGTTCCAAAGGCGGGGTGGAATTGCGTTCCATGTCTCCCACCGTGTGTAGCCGCAGAAAGTTCGTCGACCCGCTTTTGGTGCGCGTGCCGGCCACCATGCCGAGGATTTGTCCGTTCTGGATATGTCCCCTTGCCTTCAGCAAACGTTCGGCTGTGTCCACCATCTGGTCGATATTGAGAAGTTTCTCGCACTGCACCGGCTCTACGCCCCACAGCAACGCCATCCGTTCGATAACTTTATCCACGCTGCTGAGCGCGAAGATCGGAGGCGATGGACGGTACTTGGAAAGCAGCCGGGCAGTGTTGCCGCTTTCGGTAAAAACGGCAATCGCGGTCAGGTCCAGGTCTTCCGCGGCATGCGCCATCGATTCGCAGATGGTCTCCGGGATCGATAAGCCATGAATCACGTGATACGGGTAGCGCTGCGCTTCAAGCCGAATCTGCAACTCCGTTTCCGTGACGATCTTCGCCATCATGGCGACTGCTTCCACGGGATATTTTCCGGTTGCGCTCTCAGCGGAAAGCATGACGGCGTCGGTGCCGTCATAAATTGCGTTGGCAACATCGCTGGCTTCGGCGCGGGTGGGCCGTGGATTTTCCACCATGGATTCCAGCATCTGGGTCGCGGTGATCACTGGTTTATGCAACTCGGCGGCACGACGAATCACACGCTTCTGGATGGCAGGCACTTTCTCGGGAGAGATTTCGACGCCCAGGTCCCCACGCGCGACCATAACGCCATCGGCAACCTTCAGAATATTTTCCAGGTGTTCGATGGCCTGCGGTTTTTCCAGCTTTGCAATGATCCAGGTTTCCGAGCCCAGCGCAGCCACGCGGCGCCGGACGAACTTCACATCTTCCGCCGTCCGCACAAACGACACCGCCACCATGTCCGCACCGTTGCTGATGGCAAACGCAAGGTCAGCTTCATCTTTCGGAGTCAGGGAGGGTACGCGGACCGCGATTCCAGGTAGGTTGATTCCCTTGAATTCGCCCAACAGGCCGCCGTTGATGACGTCGCAGATCACATCTCCGTCATGAATGGCGCGAACTCGCAGTTCGATAAGTCCATCGGAAAGCAGGATGCGCGATCCTTTTTCCAGATTTTCCCCGAGGGTGGGAAACGTGGTGGCGATCACCGAGGAGGTCCCGGCAATATCGCGCGGCGTAATGGTCAGTTGCTGCCCTGTTTTCAGCGAGACAGAAAGACGGTTCCGCAATCTCCCGGTTCGAATCTTGGGTCCCTGCAGGTCGGCAAGGATGCAAATGATCTTTCCCTCCTCCGCGGCAACCCTGCGGATTAGCTGGATCAACTGCTTCTTTTCCGGATGCGTACCATGAGAAAAATTCAGTCGGGCCACATCCATTCCTGCCCGTACCAGATTGCGAAACACTGTTTCCGTATTGCTTGCGGGCCCAATTGTGGCCACGATCTTTGCCCGCCGTGCGCTGTCGGGGAAACTTGCTGAAGAAAGCGCTGTATCCATTCCTGCTCCATGAAATTGGTATTGCTTGGGAGTAC
>JBDTBI010000041.1:0-5600 GCA_039924215.1 Acidobacteriaceae bacterium | reverse complement strand
GTGGCCGAAGACCCGCACCGGCCGGGGTTGCTCTATGCCGGTACAGACAACAGCATTTTCTTTACCTTGGATGACGGCGACCATTGGCGGCCGTTGCAGACGAATTTGCCGCACACCCCTGTGTATTGGATAACGGTTCAGCCAGATCGCAGTGATTTGGTGGTTGCGACTCATGGGCGCGGGATCTGGATACTCGACGACATAACACCGCTCCGGCAGATGGGTGAAGCTGTGCTGGACTCTGAAGCTCATCTCTTCGAGCCGAGGTCAGCTTATCGTTTTCAGGAAAAAATGCCCGTTTTAAGCCATCCAGATGACCCAATTCGTGGTCATAACCCTCCCGACAGGGCGGTCCTCAACTATTACTTGAAGGCTGCGCCTCAAGGTGAAGTGAAGTTGGCAGTATTTGATGCGACAAGCAAGCTCGTGCGCAGCTTTTCAAGCCGGGGAACAGGACGCGAAAAGCTACCTACGCTGGCAGGTATCAACCGGTTCTGGTGGGATATGCGTTACGCACCAGTCCAGCCGACAAAGTTGAAAGTAGCGCCAGTGGGCTCTCCATGGGTAAAAGCGGGCTCAAATGACAACCGGGAAGTCGTGACCTGGTTCCGGGACAACGCGCGCAGGGGTCCAACCGTCGCGCCAGGGACTTATACCGTCAAGCTCACCGTGGATGGGCAGACGACAAGCGCCTCGATGGTTGTGATGAAAGATCCGAATAGCGAGGGCACCGATCAGGACATTCATAGTCAGGTCGAGCTAGCGCTGGCCATCCGGGACGATCTCGATCAGGCCGTAGCGACGATCAACGCTATTGAGCTTTTGCGAAAGCAGCTCGCAGCGCTCAAGGACGGTAGCGAATACGCCGGTGTAGCGAAGCAGGCAGAAGCCTTGAACGACAAACTTATTGCCGTTGAGGGTCAGCTGGTTGATGTGAAACTCACGGGTGCCGTTGAAGATGCGTTTCGAAATCCCATGCGGATCTACGGTCGCCTCAGCGGATTGCTCGATCAAGTTGGAAATCTGTCCGCAGATTTCGCGCCGACTGACCAACAACAGCATGTCTTCGGCATCTTGAGTGGGGATGTGAAGGCTCAAGTCAACGCCTTTGGGAAATTGAAATCCCAGGACTTGCCGACTTTTAACAACCAACTGAAAGGAAAGGGCCTGACTAGTCTCGCTATTCCCGACTGAGGGACAGGGATCGCATTTAATTGTCTGGTGCCAGCTGAATCCTCTGGCGTCTGGAGAGAGAATTTCGGGGGCAGGCCCCCCATCCGCTGGCGCACGTCCTATAGGGGTCCGCTGACTTGTGGAAGTTTCCGCTGTTGAGCTTCACATGGCCTGCGGCGAGTCAGCGAATAGGCGATCGACCTTAAGTAATTTTTGCACCGCCATATTAGCCAAGCACCTGGGCGGACAAGCCGTCGAGGCGAAACGCAATGAGCAAGGGGAGAGCAATGACGATCCAGCGACACATGTGTACTCGCGGACTGACGTCGCTATTCGGGTCAATATTGGGCCTCTTTCTTATCTCGGGTTTGGCGCAGGCAAAGAATTCGCCACCCCCCTTTGCCCAGGATCAGCCAACCGAAGGTAATCCGTTCGCCCAGCTCCACTATCGTCATATTGGACCAGGCGGTAACCGGGTATCGGCTGTAGTTGGTGAACCTGGCAACCCCTTGGTGATCTATGCGGGAGCGGCAGATGGCGGCATCTGGAACACAACTGACGGAGGGATCAACTGGAAGCCCATCTTCGACCACCAGGACGTATCTGCCATCGGCGCACTGGCCATCGCGCCGTCGGATCACAAGACCGTCTGGGCAGGTACCGGTGAAACGTGGATCATCCGTAACAACTATTCGATGGGCGATGGTATCTACAAGTCAACCGACGCTGGTGCTACATGGCAGCACATGGGTTTAGATCTCACCGGCCACATCGGCAGAATCCTAGTTGATCCGCGCCATGCGAATATTGTTTATGCCTGCGCCATGGGGCAAGCATATCGCCCGCAAAAGGAGCGCGGCATATTTCGGACAAAAGATGGTGGCAAGACATGGAAGCAAATACTATCTGTTGACCAGAACACTGGCTGCTCCGAGTTGTCCTTGGACGCGCACGACCCGAAGACCCTATTGGCCGGGATGTGGCAGGTAGCCATTCACAGCTGGAATTTGGATAGCGGCGGGACCGGCAGTGGCGTCTATATATCACATGACGGGGGAGATACCTGGAAGAAGCTGTCTGGTAATGGTTTGCCGGCAGCAAACAAACTATTAGGAAAAGTGGCGGTGCAAATTGCGCCGAGCGACTCCAATCGGATGTACGCACTTATCCAAGAAGAAACTCCTCGGCTATATCGCTCTGATAATCACGGGAATAGCTGGGAGTTAGTCAACCAGCAGCACATTCTAAGTGAGCGATCGCCATATTACACCCGATTTGCCGTGGCGCCGGACGACGAGAACTTTCTGCTAGTTGTTGCCGTTGCCATTTCCCATTCACGTGACGGCGGAAAAACTCTTGCGGACGACATCACGATTCCTGCGGGGGACGTTCACGATGTCTGGTACGATCCCCAAAACCCAGATCGGGTAATGGTCGCACATGACCACGGCATCAGCGTGAGTCTAAACCGCGAAAAGACCTTCCAGCAATACACTTTCCCGATTGCTCAAATGTATCATGTGTTCGCGGATGAGCAGATTCCCTATTTCGTGTACGGGAACCGACAAGACGAACCGACGTTTCGTGGCCCAAGCAACAGCATTGCGGCATCGGGGTTCCGTGGTAACCAGGGAATTTTGGCCGGGGACTGGACGCAGATCGGCGGTTGCGAGCCGGGGTTTGCGATCCCTGATTGGTCGGACAACAACATCATTTGGTCCGGATGCTATAACGGCGATCTGACCCGTATGGATCTGCGCAGCGGACAAGCACGCTGGGTGTCTGCATGGCCTGAGGCGACTTATGGTTGGGCGCCAAAGGACGTAAAGTACCGTTGGCATTGGACTATGCCGATTGCCATGTCTCCACATGATCACAATGTGGTGTATGTGGGCAGCCAATACTTGCACGAAACGAGCGACGCCGGGCAGTCATGGAAGGTGGTCAGTCCTGACCTCACGCGCAATGACAAGAGCCATCAGCAGAATTCGGGCGGAGTCTCTGTCGATAACCTGATGACATTTGAGGGTTCTGTGCTGTATGCGATTGCTGAGTCGCCCCTTAAGGCGGGACTTATCTGGACAGGGAGCACCGATGGGCAAGTCAACATTACCCAGGACGGCGGCAAGACCTGGACCAATGTGACGAAAAACATACCGAATTTGCCGCCGTGGGGGACGATCTTCCGGATCGAACCCTCGCACTTTGACGCCGGTATAGCCTATGTAGTCGTTAACCTGCGCGCTGCAGGTGGCAACTACGACCCCTACGTTTACAAAACGGCTGATTACGGCAAGACGTGGAGGTCGATCACTTCCGGAATCCCGAAATCAGTCAACAGTAGTGTCAATACGATTGTAGAAGATCCTGTGCGACAGGGAATGCTCTTCCTCGGCACATCGAACTTTATCTATGTGAGTTGGAATGATGGTATGAGCTGGACCCTGTTACGGAACAACATGCCGCCGGCTCCAATCGCCTGGTTGACTATCCAGAAGCATTACAATGATCTTGTTGTTGCCACGTATGGCCGCGGGATATGGATTCTGGACGACATTACGCCATTACGCACGTTTGATCTGGCAAAAGTCTCCGAGGCCTACTTTTTTAAACCACGTCAAGCATATCGTTATCGCGAAATGAAAAATTCAAGAAATAATGTGCTGGACAACGATCATCAGGTCGGGGAGAACCCGCCAGACGGCGCGGATTTGAATTATTTTCTCAAGTCGGGCGCGCGTAATGTAGAAATCTCCGTTGTGGGTCCCTCGGGAGAAGCGATTCGCACGTTAAAAGGGTCCACGGCGGCAGGAATAAACCGAGTCTGGTGGGATCTCCGCTACGAAGCGCCAATTGAAGTGAAATTGCGAAATAGCCCTCCCGGCGAGCCTTGGGTGAAGAATGGGCCGAAAGGTTGGCGACGATTGGTCCATTGGAGAAACTATACTCAAGGGCCAAAGGCGTGGCCGGGTATGTATACGGTCCACCTGAAGGTTGACGGCCAGGAGTTCTCGCAACCACTTGAAGTGATGCACGATCCAAAAAACCTGGCGACGGTGCAAGATACCAAGTCCAACACGGAATTCTTGTTACAACTGCGCAGCGAGCTGGACCAAGCTGCTGAAGCGATCAATCGTATTGAATTGACCAGGGCCAAACTCACAAAACTGAAGGAAACATTGGCTGGTGACTCCAAGAACCAGGTGTCCTTGAAAGCGGTCAACGACATTGAACGCAGGATCTATGCGGTCGAAGGAAAATTTTTCCCGCTGGAGCTGACGGGGCGGACTGAAGATGCGTTCCGCGCGCCGACTACCCTCTATGGCAAATTGACCAACCTCGCCTGGCTTGTGGAAGGTGGTGCTGACATGCCACCTACAGATCAGTCGATTGCAGTGGGACAGCAGTTGCAACAGCAGCTTGCGGAAGCACTGCAGGCAACCAAGACGCTCTACGAGTCAGAGATATCACAGTTCAACTCGGCGTTGAAAGCGCGGGGTATCGATCCCGAGACCAGCCCGTAGGCAGGCCATGAGCTCGCATGCCCGATTGTGGGGGGGCTCACGTAACGGTGTAGGTGGAATGCAGAGGGAAAGTTCGCGGCGGAAAAAGCGGCTATGGTTCTGAGCAGGTTTCTGGATCCGTGAAGCACAAATTGTTCAAAGGCTGAATAGCGCGCCGGCAACGCTAGGCTTCAGGATATCGAGCGATCATCCAGCTGGGGCGCTTGCAACAGCGAGGGTAGATGATGGGGCAAGTGCCGCCGGCTGCCCCGGAGGCAGGACAAGGATCGGTGTCGCAGATGGGCGGGTGTTGTGATAAAGGTTGCTAACCTGAAAGGAATAGACTGATGTCAATCCCGAATAGAAGCCGCTCCTTGTTCAAACGTGGCATCCTTTTCGTGACGCTGCTCGGGGCACTCGGAATCACTTCAACAGCAGCGCTGAGCGCCGACTCTGCGACAAAAGGGCCCGCGGAGAAAGGGGGACCCTATCGTACGTTGCTGATCACGGGGGCAATTGTCATCGATGGCACGGGTGCTCCGGCAAAAGGGCCGCAAGACATCCTCATCAAGAACAACGTCATCTATTCGATCATGCCGGGCGACCCGATTGGCCGGGCCCGCACTTCGGCGACCGCGGTCCGCGCTGACCGAGTCATCGATGCACACGGTATGTACGTCATGCCCGGCATTATCGATATGCATATGCACCTTCGCTCTGATCTGGTGCCAGCCGACTATCAGTACAAATTGCTGCTTGGCCAGGGCATCACCACGGTACGTGTTTTTAGTATTGGTAGGGACACGCCAGAAGAGATGGTGGCGCTCAAGCGGCAGGTTGCCGAAAACAAGGTTGACGCGCCAAGAATGTATGTGTACCCCTTTTGGCGTACGCACGCGGATGATCCGCGTTGGTCGAATGCGA
>JBDTBI010000040.1:0-4414 GCA_039924215.1 Acidobacteriaceae bacterium | reverse complement strand
GGCTTACGGATGGTCAGCCGAATGGCAGCGTTGGAATTGGGCCCACATGGCATCACTTCTAACCTTCTTTGTCCGGAAGGTGCGGTGACCGATATGAACCGGGACTTGCTCAGTGATCCACAAGTCTTGCACCAACTGGAGAACAAAATACCGGCAGGGCGATTCGGGACGGTCGACGAGATTGCTGCCGCTGCCGCCTTTCTCGCATCAGATGAAGCAGCATACATAAATGGTGCCGAACTGGTGCATGACGGTGGGATCACCATCAGCTCTTTATGGTGGAGATGAAAATCGTGTAACCGCCTTGGTTGAAGTTGCATGGTTTCTCACGCGCATGAGTGTGGGAAGCGCGCTTCCCCCGCCAACTCTCCCGCCGCTGCTTCGCGGTCGAAAGTGTATCCTCCACTATCAGACGCAAAATCTCTGCCCACGCTCGGAACCATCGTCAATCAATCCCGCGAGTCAGTCTTCCTCGGTCTCGTTTTCAACCTGTACAGATTCCGGCTGCCTGTTCTAATCTGGCATGCCACCATAGCCAGACAAGCTCTATCTAGAGACCTGAAATATGTGCCAAGGTTAGTTGTGACCGAGAAATCCCGTGCGAAGATTGACGTTGCTTTTAGTATGTTTTTTCGGTTTCCTATCCTCGAGCACACCGGCGCAGCAGGTGTTGATCCTGCACGATCAGATCTGGGGCCATCTTCTCGTTGCAGTTATTGATCACGCTACAGGACGCGAGGTGGATGCTCGCTGTTATCTGACCGACGCCAGCGGTCATCACTTGACACCTTCAGGCGCGATCACTTACGTCAGGCCGCCCGAGCAAGATTTCATCGCGCTAGGACACTTTGGAATCGAACTGCCACCTGGAAAGTACACTCTCCGCGTAGAACGAGGCCCGGAGTATCAGCCCTACGACCATCAAATTGAGATCAAAGCTGGTGGCATCCTCCGAGAAAAGGTCGAACTTTACCGTTGGATTCACATGAATGCGCAAGGGTGGTACTCGGGTGACTTACACAACCATCGCAATTGGCGAGAGATGCCGCAGATCCTCCTGTCTGAAGATTTGAACCTTGCTCCCACCACGACCAACGGGGTATGGAATGACAGAACCATATCCCTCCAGCCTCCTCCCGGTGAGCAGGCCATTCGGGTATAAGATCACGTTCGCACAAATATTGACACAATATTGCACGATTCAGTAGACTACGCTCACGTTTGGTGTCTTTGCTTCTCCGAAATGGTCGAACATCCGGGCGTCATGGAATTCTCAAGACATTATGTCGGAAACGGGAGCTCTTTCGTGACGGCGCAGTGTTATGAAGTTAGCGGCGGCCGCGCGACTTCCTAAATGACCTAATTGATTGAGTATTTGTGAGTGCACCGCGGCGGTATTTTTCCCCGCCCCCCCCACGGTGCACTCGGTTTGAATAGGAAGCGGAATCGGGTCCGGTTCAAGGAGAGGAGTTCGTGATGTGCGCGAATGAGTTACACACTCAATTTAGGGAACAGAGGGGAATGACGATGAACAATCAGAAATTTGTTGCCGGATGCAAGGCTGTCTCGGATGCGGATGCGAGCAGGGCTCTGCTGCGCGACCGGGGAAACGCGCCGTTGCTCTCGCGCCTGCGGCACCGATCCTTCACCGGCAGGTGCGTCTTGCTGCTGGCTTTTCTGGCGAGCATGACAGTTTTCGGTCTCGCCGCGCCGGCCCACTCTTCACATCGACTGGCGGTGACCCCACCGATGGGTTGGAACGACTGGGCCCACTATCAATGCGGGTTCACGGCGCAGACGGTTCTGGACAATGCCAACGCGCTGGTCAGGACCGGGCTGGCGGCGGCTGGTTACAAGACGGTCATCATCGATGACTGCTGGATGCAGAAAGGCCGCGATAGCAAGGGCAACCTACAGGCCGATCCACAACGCTTTCCCGACGGCATGAAACCGATCGGTGAGGCGATACACAAGCTGGGGCTTAACTTCGGGATTTATGAGGATGCGGGCTATCTCACCTGCGACGGCTATGCCGGTAGCGGCGAGGTGAATGGCGGTGGCAGGACTTACTTTGATCAGGATGCGCGGCTCTTCGCGTCGTGGGGCGTCGACTATCTGAAGCTGGATGGCTGCCGCATGTATGTTCCGCCGGGAAGCAGCCAAGAAGCGGCTTATCGCAAGGCTTATGCGGAGGAAAGTTCTGCACTCAAGAAAGTGAATCGACCCATTGTGTTCTCTGAATCAGCGCCGGCTTATTTTCAGGGGCACCCGAAGTGGTATAGCGTGCTGCGATGGATCGGCGGTTACGGACAGCTATGGCGAGAAGGATCCGATATCGCAAACTTCCACACCAACGATCCGGATCACCCGCGCTTTCCCAGTGTGGTCTGGAACTATACATATAACCTTCAGTTGGGCCGATTTCAAAAGCCGGGGAACTGGGACGATGCTGACTTCATCATCGGCGGAGACCACGGTTTGAGCCTGGCCGAGACCCACAGCCAACTGGCTTTGTGGTCCATGATGTCTGCGCCTCTGATTCTCAGCTCGGATGTCGGTAAGCTCAGCACACAGGCGATTGTCATCCTCGGTAACAAGTCGGTGATTGCGGTCGACCAGGATCCACTGGGCCGGATGGTGTCGCTGGTGAGCCGCAGTGCGGATATGGATATTCTCTTCAAGACGCTGAGAGGCGGTGACTACGCGGTCGCGGTGCTGAATCGTGGAGATTTGCCGGTTCAGGTCGATCTCCATCCCGACGAACTCGGATTTACGAAAAATGCGAATTGCCGTTTCGCCTCACAGGACCTGTGGAGCGGGGCACGTCAGCCCGCGGCTTCTGCTTTGGCAGCTACGGTCGCTTCCCACGATACCGCGATCTGGCGCATTCACCCGGCGGCCGATTGTGGCATGCCGACGCGTCTCGGCGCCATCACCATGTCCGACTCTGAAATCTCGCGTCCGACCGCCCATTACACTCGCTGCCTGGCTTCTTCTGGAGAATTGGAGGAGTGTGCAGGAACACCAGCGGAGGTCTGGAGGATCACCCGCTCCGGCGCGCTGCAGTCGAGCGGACGCTGCCTGGAAGTCGAGTCAGGTAAGCCCTCAATGGCAGCCTGCCATGCCAGCCCCGCGCAGCACTGGCAATATACGGTGCTTGGCGACCTGGTGAATGACAGCGATCACCAATGCCTCAGCTCCGGCGACGTGCAGGATCCGTCGCTCAAGATGGAGTCGTGTGGCCCGGACAAACTCGAGCAGATCTGGTCGTTGCCTAACTAAAGGACCGCCGCGCGTGCGGCAAGGGCTGGACCCTTTTCTGTCGAGAACAAAGTAAAACCAGGCCGGGGTTTCAGAGTAAAAGTCGGCCAATGAAGAGAGCAGTGGTAGACGCGTTCCGGCCTTTGCATTTTCGGACTTACTGAGCCTGCGTGAGGGCCGCGCCGCATTCTATATCTCGGCTAAACAGGAAATGACGAGTCCAAAAACTATGACCAGTTCTTGCTGCACCTCCAATCTAAAATGAATCCCGCAAATGATCGGATGTGAGCAATCTCTTGAAGGTAAATTTCGGTACAACTTCGGTACAAATGACCGACAGAAAGACTGGCTTTCTGGTCCCTAAACGACACCAAGTAAAGCACCTAATATTTTATTCTTAGAGTGCGAGGCCAGGGGGTCGGAGGTTCAAATCCTCTCTCCCCGACCAATCTTTTCAATGACTCAGATACTGGCCTAAATCAACGAACTCCAATCCGACCTGAAAAACTGCATCGACGGCGTCTGTATCGCTTCCGCCAGCTCTCGCCCCCAACTGCACCCACAGGTGTTTCCCTTGCAAGCGGTATTGCCCGCTTTCCCGAAGGTGAAGAAGGTGATACTGGCCGGGGCCAGGGTAACGTTACCTGCGCGTACAGACACTCCCGTCAGAGCCGGTAGGGCGTCGTTCTTCCCCAGCGTCAGTGCCTTCCCATTCAGTCGCACCCATTTGCCTTGAAGATGAGGTGCGGTGAGAGTGTAGCGATTGGCCGGACCTGCAATGCTAAGTTCCTCGAAGCGCGTTCGATCGGCGTTGATGGCCAGCAGCGTAACGCCACCCGGGACGTGGCGCTCGCATTGTGCGTAGAGGTGCAGATTTGTGGAATGGGAAGCGCCCGGATCGAGCACCGTTGTTCCCATAAGTCGGCGCCACAGCAGCGCCGCCCAATAATTTGGGCGTGGTTCCAGCGTTTTCTCGTCGAGCAGGCCATAGTCGCTGGCATTGAGCGTGTTGTGCATGACTACCTGGACACCGTGCCGCGCCAGGGTTCCAAGTTGATTGAGATAACGGAAGCTGTCGAGAAAAGTTGCCGCCCAGGGGTTGCCGCCGCATGCTTCATCGGCGGTCTCCGTAATCCAGAGCGGTCGGCCCGGC
>JBDTBI010000039.1:0-21876 GCA_039924215.1 Acidobacteriaceae bacterium | reverse complement strand
AGTGGAAGGCTGGCGGGTAATAAAACCCGTTGGGCTGTTTCCATGCGATGGCGGCGTTGGGCAATACGCAACGATTTGACGCGTCATTTCCCGGAGGCACCTGCAGCGCTCCCGACTGATAGCCGTTCATCCAACCCCGCGACCGGCAGCTCCCGGGATTGTTTCCTCCGCCTTTGCAGTCGCCGAGCGTTCCAATATCAGTTGTATGCACATCCATGAAAGCGTCGGAGTCTTCAAACGACGGTCCGTCATAGATGCTGAGCATTCTCTGCGCACCAGCGAAGGAGTCCGTCGAGAAGGTTGTATCGTCGTCGTTGGAGATGCAGTACGGCTGGTTTGGATCCGCACATTTCAGGGCATACGGGTTGAATGGACCCGCGTTCGACGCCGCCGCATTGTCCGGTACTCCTGTAGACGGATTGATCGGTTGCGTGTTGCCGACGAAAAGCGTGTGCTGGGAAAGGTTCCAGAAGCCCTGGGCTGCGTCGGAACGGGTGTAGCCGCCGCCGGTGACGAAGGTCAGACCGCCGCCCTGGACATCGGTAATGGCGCTATCGCGCAATAGAAACCACCAGCCGCGTAGCCATACGGCGGCAAAATTCTTGGCGGCCCAATTGAACGACGTCGTATAGTGATCGATCGTGGTGACCGCGCAATTCGCCTCACTCGGGCCCGATCCGGTGCAGATGGGGACTGTGCTGCAGTTGCTTTGATGGGCGGCATCGCAGTCGGTTGCATGCTGCCTAAGGTCTCCATCCATCGCCGGATATTGATTGTCGGGAAGAGGATTGGGATTCGCAATGGCATGGAGGTTGTTGGGAAGCGGGTTATCCGCCGAGGTGACCCCCAGGCATTGCCCAGTGTTGGACACGGTCTCAATGGAGTTCATCGCCGTGCTGCAGGAGTTTCCGACAAAATTCTCGACGGGCGCAACCCCACCGCGACCAGTGGTCTGCATGGAGGCGTAGGAGTCCCAGGTCTCGTACACGGATTGCCCGCTGTTGACCGAAGGCGGCATCCAATAACAAGCTCCGCAGGTGCCGGCACCCACCGCCACGTTATAACGAAGATCGTTCCAGCCATTGGTCAGCCAGAAGATGGACGGATGGTCGTAGTCGGAATGGAAAGGGAAGACGTCAGCGCCGGATTGGCCTGCTCTCGCCAGGATGCCGGGAACCTTTCTCGGGTTCAGTGCGTCGTCGACGGCAGCCCGCGCCTCAATACCGATATTCGAGTAAAGCCGATTGTTGATTTCGGTTGAGTCCTCCAGATAAAAGCCATGGCCGATCGAGCGGTAGCCCACGTTGCGCGCAATCAGGAGTCCCTGCGTGGCATGCACCGTGATGAAACGCGTCATGGAGTCGTGAATTGAGCTATCGGCGATGTACGTCCCGTCAAAAGGCGGCTCGATCGAGGGCTGCGGGACCTCCCGGGCCATGTGGAAATGCACCGGGTAGCGCCCGATTACTCCACCCTGTCCGAGGTCGTAGAACTCGACACCTTGAACCTGATACGTGGCGAACCCCTGCCGCAGGATGGTTTGACCGCCATAATAACCAGTTGCTGGAAAATGGTCCACGCTTCGATCTTCTAAAACAGGCGTTGTCCCTTCCGACGCAATCATGATGCTGCGTGTCAGTAGAGCTACCGCAGCGCGAGTTTCCAGATGTCGGGAAGGCAAGCTCGTGGGACGCACTGCCCCCGGACCATTGGGATCATCTTGAGGCCCGGTGGTTGCTGGCAGACTGCTGAAGTCAAAGGCTGTACCGTTGTGCGGGAACTCTACCGGACTTTGCAGTGTGATCAGGCTCCCAGCGCCGCTGCTGGCCACGCTTTGGATCACCAACTCCTCATTGTGGCTGGGAAGATAATCTGTACTGGTCAGGACGATATGGTCGCCTTGCCCCCAGGTTGGCACCGGACGGTCCACATGGAAGGAGGTTTCGGTTTCGCCTCCCTTGAGAGTGTCCGTCAGTCGCACCCAGCTTGTTCCGGAATCGGAAGGGGTACTGTCGATGGGTCCCGGACAAATCCCTTTTGCGCCTCGGAGATAGATCGTGCCTCCGTAAGAGAGGGCAAGCGATTTCCTGCTGAAGTACGCGTTGTCGGGAGCGTTAGGGTCCAGAGGATTGTACCGATAGAAGCAGTCACTCCCGACGGGAGAAGGCCCAAAATTGGATGCGGGTGTGCATTTTGCACTGGGCCGCATTTGCATGGCAAGGCTGGGATTCGAATTCCAGATACCTTCCGGTACGCCGCAGGTCGGTCCGCTTTTGCAGGTAATTGGCGGGATGCCGTCGTCGGCCGCTCCATAGAGCCAAATGGTGATGGGCCCGACTGCGGCTTCGGAACCTCCCGCCACCAGCGAGCCGCCGTTCTCAACCAGAATGGAATGCGCGTGGAAGTTGATCTTCGCGTCGGCAAAGTTGAGGCTGCCACCGCCCCAGATATTCACATTGCGATAGACATAGGTGCCGCCGTTCACCTTGCCATCCACCAGGCACGAGGCGCCATCAACTTCGAGGTCTGTATCGACATCGCCTTCGGGGAGAATGCCGCCCCCGCAGTGCTCAACTTTCTCGATTCCGGCGCTCGCGATGGTGTAGGCTGCCGAACTGATTGCGCTACTTGTGCCATCGGACTCCACAGCAATCGCCTTAATGGTTTCATTGGTGGCAACCTGGAGCTGAGCCGAATTGCCACTTGAGGAAGATGCCAGCGCAGTCCCGCCGGTCGAGTTGGTGGCTGCGTATGCTGTTGCCGCTCTCCCGCCGGTCGAATGGCCGATTGCGAATGCAGTTGGCGTGGTTCCGTCTGTCGTATAGGAGATTGTCGTACCGGGAGTAATATCGCTGATTGTCACGGTCTGCGGCGAAGTATAGGTTCCCGCTGCGGGGCTGAAGGTTGGCGTTGCCGCAACAGGGCCCGTGGGGCCAAAACCCTTATTCCAAATCAGGTCACCCGACGTACCACACCCTGTCAGCACAACAAGCAAGAGCAAACCGGCAATGCGCACAGTACGGTTCCTGTTCCCAATCGGTCGACGAATGAAGTCCAGTTGTCGTGCTCCGGGTTTGTGGATGGCGGCGATGAGAGAAAGCAAGGCAACGAGAGAGTAAACAAGATACAGCAAAAATAGGTTCGTCATCCCGATCCTTGGTCACATTGGAAATTTCAGTGAGAGATGTTTCGCTTGAACCGAAGAGGTAAATAAAAATATAGATCCGGACCATGTGGATAGCAATAAATTTTGATGATGGGTAACCCGGAAACGAAGAAATTTCCGTGAGAGATTCGCGTATCTTACCGGATACTGCCTGCAGTCTTGAGCGTAGCAAAGACAGCAGGGAGAAGATTTTTGATGAATAAATTCTCTGCCGCCGAGATCTGGCTGTTGGTGATGGCGCAGATGATCATGCCGGACTTGGGGAAATATAGATAGGTCGCGCGATACCCTATCGTCGATCCTTCATAGCCCCAGACGAGGCCAAAGGTCGGGTCCGTAAATTGAAAAATTCCCAGGCCAAACGCCTGCGGCTGCGACGGTGATGTTTGCGAGATCGGATTTCCGCTCGGAATCGCAACTAGGCTCTCCAGCTCCTGCAATTGTTTCGGGGGCAGCACGTTGCCTTGAAACAAGGCGCGTATCCATCTCGTCAGGTCCTCCGGCGTTGCGATGATGCCGCCTGCGCCCTGGGTCCATCCCAGGCTAAAGCCGCGAATGTCTTTGCCAAGCAGTTTGGAAAGCCCCGGATCGTCGGTATTTACGAAGTAGCCCGACACCAGCCGCCGGGTCACGGATTGTGGATAGAAGTCCGCCTCGTAATAGGTATTGTTCAGTCCGGCTTGGTGGATGATCCGCCGAAGCTCCGTTTGATATCTTCGCGACCGGCTCGCTTTATCCACAATCATCTGCGCGAGAATAAAGCCGGTATTGCAATACGCCCATGCGGAGCCGGGCGGCGTGTCCAGCGTGGGGTAAGCATATGCCACCAGTCGGGCGGCAGTGAACTCGGTCATAGGATTGGCCGCAAAGTCAGCCTCCCATGCAGGGGACGCGGAGTAATTTGGAATGCCGCTGGTCATGTTCAGGAGTTGTCGGATGGTCACTTTGCTCCATGCCGGATACTGCGGCAGCCACTTGCCAAGCGTGTCGTTGATAGACAGCGCTCCGGCCGCCTCCAATTGAAGGACTGCGACGGCGGTAAATGCCTTGGTGTTGCTGCCGATATGAAAAACATTCGCTGGCGTTACGGCGACGTTACCGCCGTATTGTGTCGTTCCGGTCACGACATTTATGTCCGGCTGCCCATTGCCCAAACTGACGGTCATCGAGATCGTCGAGATGTGCTCGATCGACGATCTCGCTGTCAAATAATTGGAAATGTCCTTTTGCAGCCCGCTCCGCAACAGCAAAACGCTGCTGGTCGAGCTACCCCATCCAACGGGGCACGCGGCCAGAAGCACAACTGCAGCCCCGCGATAGAAAATCGACCGTCGAGTCCACATCTGAAAAAATATTCGACTACGGGTCTGCATAGCATCTCCTTCCGCGAAATAAACTCGGCGATTCCAGGGTCTGTGGGTACATTCAAGTTTTACATCACAGCCGAGAAGTCGTGCGAGAAATCAATGTAGTCAACCTCGAAACTCACATCGATTACGCCGGGTGCCCCATCCAGGCCGGGGTGGAAGCCTTCTTTGCCTTGAGTGGGGTTGGGGAATATTTGGCGGAATCAATAAATGTTGAAACGGATCCACCACTGATGAAAGCAGTTGCCTCGGAAGCACACACCGCAATCAGGTAAGGGCAAAAACGGTGGAATGTCTACAAGCCCCTCGCTTCCGCGCTGCACCGCCCCAGGTGCCGCGTGGCAGGCGAACAGACGCAACCCTGCGCAAGGATTTAAGAATAGCCAAAAAAACTTCTCAAGAGTGAAAAGCTTCCAGCTTAGTTTTCACAATGGTGAGCGATTGATAAATAGCCGAGAAAAAAGCCTCCACAGTTGCGGGGTCCTCTACGCTCTCGGCATACCAATTGATAACGAACGCGAAATACACCCACCGATTGGAAAAAAATATTCCACCTGCTATCGACCGAGCGTGAAAGTCCGTCGTGTCGGCATTTCCGCTTTTTGCGTAAGCGCTCACCCCTAACGGCAGCGGCACCAGGTAAATGAAATCGCACAAGGTCAGGATCCGTCGAAATTCATGCAGAGTTTGGCTGTTTTGGAAGAACTTGCCCTGCAGTGCCTGCGAATAGTAGGAAACCAGATCGTGCGCCGATGAGGCCAGAGTTTCTACATTGTTGAGGAAAGGGTTGACGACCGGCCCCTGTATCGCTTCCAGCAATTCCTGCCAGGTGATTGTTTTGTAATTTTCGGCGCCAAACAGGTATCCCGCGAAGCTGCGAGTACTGTCCGGAACCTGGGTCTGCTGTAGACCAGCCGAGGAAATAAACTGTCGGATGTTGTCCGCGCCGGCCAGATTGAAGATCATGTCAGTCGCCGTGTTGTCGCTGCGGGTGATCATCGCCTCAAGAGCGGTCCGCTCGGAAACGATGCCGGTGACATGCGGCGGGTCGAAAGTAGGGCTCCCCAGGGACCATATACTGTCATCCAGCACAATCTCTTTCTCTTCAAGCCTGTGCGTGATATCAGGAGAGTCCGCCTGTCGCAGCGCCTCGCAAAGCGCAAATGTCTTGATTGCGCTGGCAACAAACAATTTCTGGTCCGCATTAGAGTTGGCCGAGAAATCGGGCGCCCCACCTGTGGACGGAGCGAGAACCTCGAACGCATGATCGCCCGGCAAGCCCTCAAACAACGAAGCAATATTCTCCTCCAGCCCTTGGGCGCACGCCGACGGGACCAACGGAAGTGTGGCCACTGCTGCGGCGGAGACCGCCATTAGAAATTCCCGCCTGGTAGGAACCATGATCACCTCTTTCCAAAGATTTGTGTGACCAGTTTATAGTCGTCGTCTCTTCAGTCAAGGGGGTCAGGCGGGTGGCCCACATCTCCATCGGAATAATCGAATCAAATTTGGGTGCCCCAGGTCTCGCGTTTGAAACCTGGGATCACGGCAAACACATCGATCACACTCCGTGGCCGGGTGCCCCATTCAAGCCGGGGTCCACAGCGATAGGTCTATCGTCGCCTGGGAATAGACAGCGGTGTCATAAGTGTGGTTCGGACCCACTTCATCCAACAACTCACCAACCGTAAAGATTTTCCTCGTGGAGGCGATGAAAAAGTGGTAGCGCGGATTGTAGTCAATCAGCACCTTCCCACTGGAGTCGACGACGCGCAGTCCCCAGGTCGCGTTTTTATAAATCCGCTTGTTGAATTCAGCCCGAATATCGGCGGGAACACTTCCACCCCCACCGGTGTTGCATCCGTCGAGACCGCCGCAAACGGCAGCAAAAAAACAAATCCACATAGCAAACGTTCCAATTTCATCACTGGGGGCTCCGGGGGTAGTGATTTTGCAACATCGTACCATAACGGCTAGAAATGCAACCTGCCATCCTAGCTGCTTTTCGCGTTCGCCTTGCGTTGCCGTGGCACGGATTTGAGTGCGGGCGTCGTCGAATCCGGAAGCAGACCACCTAGAGCTATTCCCGAGTTACTGTAGAGCGCCTGGGCAGAGTACTTGCGAACTCCGCGCGCACGATTTGGAGAATTCCATAGGGTCGTGGCGTCTAAGCTGACTTCCTGTAGTTTGTCTTGTGGGGCCAACTCTGCTCAGGCTGTGTGAACATTGACTTCCGTCGCCTCACGCGATATTGAAAGCTGACCCCGCAAGAACTCCACCACATTTTCCATTCCCAGCCCAGTCTTGGAAGAAACCTCGAAAGTCCGCATCCCGGGTCGAACCCCCTCGATGTTGCGGCGAACGGCTGCAACATCGAATTCCGCTGCCTCGGCAAGATCCATTTTCGTAATGATGGCAACATCGGAACTATTGAAGATGGTAGGGTATTTCAACGGCTTGTCTTCGCCCTCGGTGGCCGAAAGTAAAACGAAGCGCAGTTCTTCTCCAAGGTCATAGCTGGACGGACACACGAGATTCCCGACATTCTCAATGAAGAGAAAATCCACAGCACCCAGGTCCCATGATTCCAGCGCTTTCTGAATCATCTGCGCGTCCAGATGACAGATGGTCCCGGTGGTGATTTGCTTCACGTTTGGAGTGGCGCGCTGCAGGCGGGCTGCATCATTCTCTGTAGCCAGATCGCCCACAAGAGCGGCAACTCTATATTCTCGCGCAAGACTGCCGAGCAGCTTCTCAAGAAACGCAGTCTTTCCCGATCCCGGACTGGAGACGAGTCCAACCACGCATGTGCCATTCTCATGAAAGCGTTCGCGAAGAGCGTGGGCCAGCACGTCGTTCTGCTTGAGCACCTTCGCCCTTACCTCAACCATGCGGGTTGTCATGCTGCAACCTCCAGGGACGCGACTTCGATCTCCCGACCGGTAACAATATCCGGTGTCGGTACCAGACAATCTGGACAGCAGAGTTGATACGCGGACACGGGCGCCCGCTCCCGCTTGCAGCTTGGGCAATAGATGACTAATGGGATGGTCTCGATCAACAAGCGAGAACCTTCAAGAGGTGTCCCCTCGCAAGCGAGTTCGTAAGCGAACAGAAGCGCGTCCTTGTCCACACCGGAGAAGACGCCAAGCCGCAAATTCACAGCCTCCACGTCGAGGCCGCCGCGACTCTCCGACTGCTCGATGATCTCGTCAATCATGGCCATCGCTATAGATAGTTCATGCATGTATAGTCCTTCAACGTTTTAGACCGACAAGACAGCGATTCCCATCGCGCGGCCTACATCCTGCTAATTTTGATGTAGCGGGCAAGATCGGGAGCTACGGCGATCCCTACGGCAATCACGGCCACTCCGAAAGCGCACAGTAGGGCGATTCCAGCCAGTTCTAGATTCGTCATCGCATCACCTCGTTTATTTTTTACCGAACACCACATGCGTTCCTTTCCGCTAGAACATTTTCTATGAGTCCCTCGATCATGTTAGATGCTTCTTCTACAGAATTTTGCACAATGGGGGACAGCCCCATTCTTCCTTCCATCTCATCGCCAAAATCATGCGGCTCGCAGCCGACGATCAGCACGCGCGCAGCAATCGGCCCCATGGAAGCCGCCAAATGCAGCACACGCATTGGGTCCATTCCGTGCGGATTCATTGCCATATCGGGTGACGTGGGATTGCCCAGGCCAGCCAGATTCGGCTCCATCGCAAAGAGAGTGCCCGGGGTTTCGCCACGTGGCAGCGCATCGACAAGGATTACCACGTCCCACGGGTCGAGTAATGCGTAGGCAAGGTCAAAACCGCGAATGCCAAAATCCCGAACCGACACACCCTCCGGCAGTGGACGCTTTGCTAAAGCGCGCGCCACCTCAACGCCAAAGGCGTCGTCGCCGAGGAAGATATTGCCAACGCCCGCAACCAGGATTCCAAGGCTCATGCCTCGTTTCCCTTCTGCACCGCTTCAACCTCTTCAACCGGTTCCACCTCTTCGGGTGAGAAGAAGAAGCGATGTCCCGGCTGGCGCATCATGCCGAACTCCCGGCCAGGATCGTCGTCCAGCACCACTGCAAGCTGTATCTGATCCTCAAAATCCTGCTCAATGGCTTCAATGACCGCAACTTTTCCGATCAATGCCATATCCATGATGTCCGCCTGCTTTTGCGGCCATAGGCGAACACGTTGCCCGACGCGAAGATGGACGCCGAAAGCCTGGACGCTCTCCGGCGCGAATTTCGTTTCTTCAAAAGGGTTCCATTCGCCGTTTGCCGAATCGCCAATCACGGAAGGTCCTCTCGAATGTCGCGCATGCCGCGAATCACTCCGTGGGCTTTCATCATTGATTCAGCGGTCATCGACTCGGTCCGCTCCAAGATCCTGCGGGCTCTGGGGTCGCCGTTGCGCATTTCCTGTTTTTCCGCATCCGTCAGCGTTAACACGCGCAAGGTGAGCATTTCATCCATCTCAGTACCATCAAAAAAATCCCCTTCGCTTTCGGGCGCGATTTTGGGATAGTCGTACAAAATAATCGGGGAACAAAACAGAATGGAGCGATCAGGCTCCTCCCCGGCCAGTACCGGAAACACACCGGTATTCTGACAGGATGCGACGGATGCCTGATAGGTTCCCGGTGGATCCAGCAGCGAAACGAATTGGCCGCCATGGATGCCCATCAAAACGTGCGCCGAAACAAAGGAACGCGGCAGCACTTCTTCGCGTTTCGCTTCCTTGCCGCTGCGGAGTGGACTTGTATTCTGCAATTCCAGGTGAATTTTGTGCGCGCCGGATGGAAGCGGTTCAGCGCCGATTGTCAGCTGAGCCTGGAGGTTTTCGAGCTGGCGCAGGTTCGTACCATCCGGCAAATCGGAATCATCAAACTGGAGCGCGAGTGTAAGCGGCTCAACAAGATCATTCAGCCGTAGATTTTGCTGCTCGGAAGTGCGTTCGGTCGCCTCTTCCCATGCCAGTGAAGGGTCCGTCAGCGAACGTGTGACACAGGGAATCGAAGCTGACAAGTTGCCTTGCTGCCGCAAGAGTTGCAGAAACTGAATTTTAAGATCGAGGGATGCGTCGCCCGCCCCTGCCTCCACAATGCATTCGGCAACCAGTCGAAAGGGCTCCTGTGGACTCTGGGTCTCTGCATACACGCGTGGATACAATGTTCCAAAATTCCAGCGTTGGCGGTTCTTCATCGAGGACGGGCGATACGGGTACAGAATGTATCCTTCATACAAAATCGCAGCAGCTATCTTCTCCACCCCGGAAAAATTCATGCCTCGACCTCCGCCGTTCGTTCGGCGGCAAGCGCTCGCGAGATCGTCTGCTCCCAGGTGGGGAGACCGTGACGGATTTTGTATTGGTAAAGCTCCTCGAAGACGTCGCGCCGCAGGCATAGCCAGTTGGCGTTGGGGTAGTGCATGTTCATCATTTCCTTCCACACGGAAATGGGCAGCCGGAAGTTGGCCTCGCGATCCCAGGGCACCTGCGCGATCTGGAGCGCATCGCTCGCATCCTTATAGAAGACCGTGCCGCTGAACATCACGCACAATGGAATCTCACCTGAGTCGAGAGCGTGAAAATACTTTGTCGTTGCCACATTGAAGTCGAAGGTGCACGGCAGCTCCAGGTCGACGAGGGCATTATCCGTAAAACCAGGGACCGCCACGCTGGTGTTCATCCACAGAAGAGGCCGAACGGTCCGGCTCCAGCGCTCTGGTTCGCCAAACAAGTCGAGCAGCAATGCTTGTTCTTTCGGAATATATCTGCGTCTCGCCGGTTCAATCTGCACCTGGCACTGAAGGGTGAGAGTGTGAATCGCTTCGATTGCGGGTAAATTGCTAATGCGCAGTTTCAACGCAATCAACGGTGCGGCGGCGTTTGCCACCGCCTCGGCGCCTTCAAAAGAAAAGTGCAATTCAGGCACGGGCGGGCTCCCTTACGTCGACGCTTCTCGCCTTCAATTCAGTGAAAAACTGGCGGATTTCCTTCCAGGCTTCCGAACCGCCGGAAAGACCTCGCCAATGCATTCGAATGAGTCCAACTAACCGATAACATTCATCGATCGGAACGATGTAGTACTCCGCCGTCCCATCAACGCGATTCACCAGAAACGCTTCGACATCGGCTTCCATGGTTTCCAGAGCACGGTGCTCCGCGGCAATTTCATTCCACGCTTCCAGACTGAGCAACGATTCCATCGCCCCCGCGGGGCTGGGATACATCGCCATGATCTTATTCGCTGCGGTATCGCAATAAAAAAATGCCAGGTCGATGGGGATCATCAAGGATTCCCACTGCAAATCCGCCATAGTGAAGTCGGAAAGAATGCGAGGGCGCCGAGGAATTCTAAGAAAATGTGCACCCGCTTGCCCGCAGAAAAGGATGGCACACCCGTCACAAGAGCATAAAATCTGGCGCTTTGTCGGATCCAATAAGTGCTGATGCATCGGAGCAAGTTCCGCGCTGCACAGCTCACAGCGCTCGGCCGTAGAACGTTTGCGGGCAAACTTCCTCAGGAATGAGGGCGTGCCGTCGCGCTCCACTGCCATTTCTGGAACTTCGCTCATGGTCCATCTCTTTCGCGGAACTTAAGCGGGAGGCATGTGAGGCATGCGTGGATCGATGGGACCGCTGGCTTCCGGATTGATGCCGGTGGCATCGCTCGCCATTCGTGTCCTGCGCTGTTGGACCGGATCGGCTCGGTTCTCTCCCTTAGCTGTTCCCGGAGTGTGAGATGGTGCATCTGGTGTCGTGTGAGCCATTGGAATCCCCCTTCGCAGTACTTATTTCAGGACAACAAGATCCGGACCCTTGTGATGTTCGGCGGGGGCATTTTCAGCCTTAATCTCCACGATGTCTGGGGCTACTTCAAACAGCGCATCCTCAACGGCATTCTTAAGGGTTAGCGAAGAGGAAGGACAACTTCCGCAAGTGCCCCGCAGTACAAGGTGGACAATACCGTCGCGCACACTGGCCAGCTCTACATCTCCGCCGTGCGACTTCAGATACGGCCGTACTTTTTCGATTCCGCGTAGTACCCGGGTTTGAATGTCATCCGGATGCAGCCCATGGAGCAGCACCATGCTGGCGACCAGATCGTCGTTCAAGGCCGCATGCAACGCCTGCTCTCCCGCAGCAGTTTGCGACAAGGAATCGATCATACGCGCAAGACCGGAACCATGAAGCTCGATGACCGACTGCACAAGGTCGAGCGCGGCGGCCCGTGTCTCAGGGTCGCCGGCATTCTGAAGCGTGGCTGCCAGCTTCTCGATACGCTCCGTCTTTAGGTGAAATTCACCTGGTTGCGGCGGGAGTATGGCTTGCACCGTTGCGGCCATTATTCCTGCTCCGTACATCCGAACATCGGCGAATGCCGTGTCTCGAGTATTTTGCCATCGCCGAGATACATGTGTACCCCACACGGTAGGCAAGGATCGAAGCTGCGCACGGACCGCATGATGTCAATGCCTTTGAACTTGTCAGGTCCATTTTCTTCGAAAATGGGTGTGTTCTGCACAGCATCTTCGTAAGGACCGGGGGTTCCGTAAATGTCACGCGGATTCGCATTCCACGGCGTCGGTGGATAGGGGTGATAGTTGGCAATCTTACCGTCACGAATGACGACATGATGCGACAGCACCCCGCGCACTGCTTCGTGGAAGCCGCAGCCGATGGCCTCCTCCGGCACCTTGAACTCTGACCATGTAGCGCTGCGGCCCGCCTGGAGCTCGGCGATTGCCTTCTCCACGAAATAGAGCGCGGTCGCGGCGGCATATGCCTGGAAGTAGGTGCGGGCACGGTCCCGTTCCAGGGTGTTACTCCACTTCGGAATCTTCCACTCAAATGACGTTTCGGGCAGCATGGCTGTTTTGGGCAGGTTGATCTGGACACTCTGACCGGTGGCCTTAATGTAACCAATGTCGACCAGCCCCGAGAGAGCTGTAGACCAGAGCCGGGCAATTGGACCGCCACCCGTATCGAGCGCAAGATGATCCCCGGTCCGCTGGTCATACCAGCGCGGGGACATCACCCAACTATAGTTCCCACCAAAATCACGCTTCTGCGGCCGAGGCGTAGTTGTCTGGTTCCAGGGATGGCGCTTATCCACCGGGTTCCCAAGCGGGTCTTTCGCAACAAACGTCTCCGCACTTTGCCAGTCGTCGTAATAGGAACTACCAAGCAGAATTCGTATGTTGAGGTTAATGTCCACCAAGCTGCTGGTCACCAGCTCGCCGTCCACCACCACGCCGGGGGTGACATACATCTTGCGCCCCCACTCCGCCATATTTTTATAGTTGTAGTCGCACGCGGCAGGGTCGTTAAAGGATCCCCAGCAACCCAGCAAAATCCGGCGCTGACCCACCTTTTCATACCCCGGCAACGCCTCATAGAAAAAGTCGAACAGGTCATCGTGCAGGGGCACGACCTTCTTCATGAACTCGACATACTTCATCAGGCGTACCAGATAGTCGGTGAAGAGTTGAATAGTCGCCACTGTCCCGACTCCGCCTGGATAAAGGGTCGAAGGATGCACATGGCGTCCTTCCATCAGGCAAAACATCTCGCGCGTCAGGCGGCTCATGGCCAGCGTCTCACGGTAGAACGAGCCTGTGAAAGGATTGAGCGCCGTCATAATGTCGGAAATTTTGCGGAAGCCGTGCTTATCCGCATTGGGAGAATCGGTGGACTGAGCTTTGTCCCAGACCCCGGGATTCGTCTCCTTCACCATCTGCTCGCAGAAATCCACGCCCACCAAATTGTCCTGGAAAATATTGTGATCAAACATGTACTCGGCTGCTTCGCCAAGATTGATGATCCACTCCCCAAGCGCGGGAGGTCGGACGCCAAAGGCCATATTCTGTGCATAGACGGCGCAGGTAGCATGGTTGTCACCGCAGATGCCACAGATGCGGCTGGTGATAAAGTGGGCGTCTCGCGGATCTTTTCCCTTCATGAAAACGCTGTAGCCACGGAAGATGGACGACGTACTATGACACTCAGCAACTTCGCGGTTCGCGAAATCGATCTTGGTAAAAATCCCCAGACTCCCAACGATTCGAGTGATTGGGTCCCAGTTCATCTCGACGAGTTTGCGGTTGTTCCGGGCGACTTCGGGTAGGGCATCCTGAATTGTGGCCATCACGGTTTCCTTTCGTCAGTACGTGGTTGGGCGATAACCAGTGGTCAATTTGCTCCCGCTGTGGCGCCATTTTGGTTCTTTATTCACGGTGGAATTTGTAATGGCGCGAAGCGCTCGGATTGTGCGGCCATACGCACCGATGACGGTGGAAGATAGCGTTCCTCCTGGCGGTTCGTCCATGAATGGCATGAACTTATCGGGGAAGCCTGGCATGGTGCATCCAATGCAGATGCCGCCGACGTTGGGGCACCCTCCAATACCGCGCATCCAGCCGCGCTTGGTGACGTTACAGTCCACAACAGGCCCCCAGCAGCCGAGCTTCACGAGGCATTTGGAAGATCCGTATTCGTGTGCGAAATCACCCTGCTCATAATATGCGCCACGGTCGCAGCCTTCGTGGACAGTCTTTCCAAACAACCAAGTTGGCCGCAATTGCTTGTCCAAAGGAATCATGGGGGCGAGGCCAGCCACCTGATACAGCAGGTACAGGACAGTCTCCATAAAGTTATCTGGTTGCACCGGACAGCCGGGAACATTGATGATCGGCAGACCGGCTTTAGAACGCCAGTCCGCGCCCAAATAATCCCGAAGACCCATGCAGCCCGTCGGGTTGCCCGCCATGGCATGGATTCCGCCGTATGTCGCACAGGTTCCTGCACCAATCACAGCCGTGGCCTTTGGTGCCAGCCGATCAATCCATTCGCAGGTCGTGATCGGCTGACCGGTGTCGGGGTTGGTGCCGACCGCAGCCCAATATCCCTCCGACTTGATCTTTTCATTTGGAATGGAGCCTTCCACAACCAGCACAAAGGGATCCAGGCGTCCCTGTTCTGCCTCGTAATAGAAGTGCATAAACTCATCGCCATTCTCGTATGCGAGCACAGGGTTGTGCAGATGAACCTTGGGCAGTCCTGGAATCGCGCCGAGAAGAACATCCTCGATGCTTGGTTGTTCCGCCGCCGTGACGGAAACACTGTCACCGTCGCAGCCGAGTCCAGCTGTAATCCAAACAATGTGAACGTCGGAGACCGCGGGAGCCTTGGTGATCTTACTGACATTCTCAGGCATGGAGTTCTCCTTCATCTGCAAATCTCAAGTCTTTAGCTGGGATGCAATCGGGAACGGACGTGGATAAAAAAAGACACTGCCTTGCGACGGCGTCGTTGGGACACACTAAAAGCGTAGATGGGATTAGCGAAACGGAATGGTAGAAGCAGGACAAGAGTTATTACCCTCGAGATTCGGAACCTAGGTTCCGAACGCCTAACTTCCAAACATGGGCAACGGTAAGCCCCGCGAGGAGCAATTGTCAATCGCTCCCCCTCATTTATTTCATTTGGTCTTTAACTGTATTCATTCGCCGAGGAAGCTAATTGACGCCATCAATATTGAATTATGTTCAGAGAAAATCCAAAGATCGAAAGCGAACGTACTTGGATCCAGCTGCCAGGTCAACAAATACGCGGCAACTGTTCGCCGAACATCACATCCAGCACACGCGTTCCGCCAACCTCAGTCTTCATCAACACCATACCGGGATGGTCGGTGATCACTTCGCCGATGATCGCGGCGTCCTGCCCGAGCGGATGTTGCTGCATCTGTCGCAACAGAGGATCCGCCATTTCGGGCGCGACAACGGCGATAAGTTTGCCCTCATTTGCAACGTAAAGTGCATCAAGCCCCATCACCTCACACGCGCCTTTCACTGTCTCACGCACAGGAATCGACTGCTCGCGCAGCAGCATACCAACCCCCGCGCGCTTCGCGATTTCATTTAGCGTCGTGGCCACTCCGCCCCGGGTAGGGTCGCGCAGGCAATGGAGAAAATCCAGGCTGCCGTTCGGCGATGGCGCCGTCACCATGCTGGCGACAAGCCCATTCAGCGAAGCGCAATCGCTTTCGATCACACCTTCAAATTCAAGATTCTCGCGCTGGGACATGATGGCCATCCCGTGATCCCCTATATAACCGCTTAGAATAATTTTGTCTCCAGGTTGAGCGCGATCCGCAGAGATGTTGAGGCCGTCTTCAATCACACCGATACCGGTCGTCGTAATGAAGATCTGGTCGCCTTTGCCGCGGTTCACCACTTTGGTATCGCCGGTCACAAGTTGGACGCCAGCCTCTTCCGCGGCGGATCGCATTGATTCCACCACGCGTTGCAGATCTTCAGAGCGCAGTCCTTCTTCCAGGATGAATGCGGCAGACAGGTAGAGCGGACGGGCTCCGCTCATGGCAAGGTCATTCACGGTTCCATTGACGGCGATGCGCCCGATGTCCCCGCCGGGGAAGAAGATTGGGGTCACGACGAAGGAGTCCGTGGTGAATGCCAGCCGGGTCCCGTTGATCGTGAGAACCGCTTGGTCATCGAGCTTGTCTAGAATGGGATTTTTAAAGGCTGGTAGAAAAACTTTATCGATCAGGTCCGACGTTAGTTTGCCGCCGCTGCCATGTCCCAGCACAATTTCCTTGTGCGTGAAAATTGGAATGGGGCAAGAGCCGAACAGTGCGGAAACAAAGCTGTTCGACTCTTCCGACGGAGCAAGCCCAACGTCATTTCCGTTCTTAGCGTCCCCATTCACGCTCATCAGACGATGTCCTCTTCGCCCATGGCAATATGAATCAGGTCCCACAAGACGTGCAACAGGATAACGTGGGACTCCTGAATGCGATGTGTGCTGAAAGAAGGCACGGTAAAGCAATATTCGGCTGCCCCAGCAAGTCGCCCGCCGTCCCTTCCGGAAAATGCAATGGTCAAAATGTCTTTCTTCTTGGCGGCTTCCACAGCATAGATCAGATTCGGTGAATTGCCGCTGGTCGAGATTGCAATCGCCATGTCTCCCGGCTTCCCATACAGTTCAATCTGATCGATGAAGACGCGCGCATAATCCTTATCGTTTGCAATCGCCGTCAGCACCGCCATCTGGCTCACCAAGTCGGTTGCAGGAAGAGCTCGCCTCTTTTCCATAATCGGATGAATAAATTCAACGGCAATATGTTGCGAGTCGCAAGCGCTGCCGCCATTCCCCATCACCCAAAGCTGATGACCCTCGGCAAAGCGTGCTGCCATCTTTTCGCTAAGCTCACCAATTGAGTCTGCGTATTGGTCGAGAAATTTTTGTTTAATCTCGACGGATTCCAGACATTTGCGCATGACGATGGCATGCCAGTCGTGATGTTGAGTGGCGCCGCTTCCGTGAAGAGTATTGAGATTGGAAGCTTCTGTCATTGGGCAGCTCCTAGAGAAACAAGGTCGGTTTGTTCAACTTTTCTTTTGTGTTGTTCAAGGTGCCTGCCATACGCATAATAGGCTGCGCAGGCGCCCTCGGCGGAAACCATAGTAGCACCCAGTGGGTTTTGCGGGGTGCAAACTGTACCAAATACAGGGCAATCGTGAGGTTTCAGGATGCCCCGCAAAATCCTTCCGCTGATGCAGACCTCCGGCTCTTTGGTGTCGATTTTCTTCACGTCAAAAAGCTTCTCCGCATCGTGCTCGCGAAACTCCCACCGCAGCTTGTATCCGCTCTTCGGAATGATGCCGATTCCGCGCCATTTGCGGTCGGCGATTTCAAAAATGCCTGCAACCAATTTCTGCGCCGGCACATTGCCGTCCCGGTTCAATATGCGGGAATATTCGTTCTCCACAACCGCGCGACCCGATTCCAACTGCCGGATCGTCATCAGGGTAGCCTGAAGGATATCCAGAGGTTCAAACCCGCTAATCACAATGGGAACTTTAAATCGATCGGCTAGCGGCTCGTATTCGCGATAACCCATCACCGCGCACACATGTCCTGGTCCAAGAAAACCCTGCACTCTATTCTGAGGTGACTGCAAAATCGACGCGATCGACGGTGGCACCGTCACATGAGAGACCAGAATCGAAACATTCTTCACTCCCTCCTGCTGCGCGCGCCAAACAAGCATCGCATTCGCGGGGGCTGTAGTTTCAAAGCCGATGGCGAAGAACACAACCTGTTTCTCCGGATTCGCCCGGGCGATCTTTAAACAATCCAGCGGAGAATACACAACCCGGACATCACCGCCGTGCGATTTGATCGTGAATAAATCGCCGTCGGACCCCGGAACCCGGAGCATGTCTCCGAAGGAGCAGAAAATGACCTCTGGACGTTGTGCAATGGCGTGGGCTTTATCGATCATCTCAAGCGGCGTCACGCAGACGGGGCAGCCGGGACCATGCACCAGTTCAATACCTTCCGGCAAAAGATGATCGATGCCGTGCTTGACGATTGAGTGCGTTTGCCCGCCGCAAACCTCCATCAGCACCCAGGGCCGAGTTTGAATTTTTCGAATCTCAGCCACAATATTCGTGGCTATCGAGCCATTCCGGTATTCATCGAGATACTTCATCGTCTCGCCCTCCGTTTTGATTTAGCCAATCTTTTTCCGGTTCGATTTCTTCTACGACGGGTGAGTTCAGTTCAGTTAGCTGATCCAGCTCCCTCAGAGCCTGGTAGGTTCGCTCGGCCTCAGCTTCATCCACCCGGCTGATAGCGAATCCCACATGCACAAGGACATAATCGCCGACCTGTGTTTCCGGTACGTATTCCAGGCAGGCCTCGCGGATGATGCCGCCAAATTGAACCTTGGCCATGCGCATACCGCGTTTATCAAAGGCTTCCGTCACTTTTCCAGGTATTGCCAGGCACATATTTATCTCCTCGATGTAGCAGCTCGTTTGCGATCACAGCCTGCCCAAGAGCGATGCCGCCATCGTTACAAGGCACCGTGGCATGTAAGAATACTCCAAATCCTCGACACCGCAATTCAGCGACCGTACGGTCGAGTAGGTACAGATTCTGAAACGTGCCTCCACTCAGGCAGACCCGGTTCAGCCCATCGCTGCGTTGGATGCGGCAGCACATCTCCACTACGGCCTCAACCAGCGTGTTATGAAAGCAGCTGGATATTTTTGCCGCCGTTTTGCCAAGGGCCAAATCCTTCACAATCTCAGCAATCATCGGCCTGAAATCTAGGATCGCGCCCTTGTCTCCCACAACTTCGAAGTCATAACGACGTTCAATTCCGATTTCAGTAGCGTTTTCAAGCGCAATTGCCGCCTGACCTTCAAACGTGACTGCCTTGCCTAACCCGATCAACGCCGCCACGGCATCAAAGAGGCGCCCGCACGAAGATGTTTCGATGGTATGAAAACGGCTTGCAAGCATTCGATCTACGATTTCAAGCTGTTTCTCTGTCACACCGCGAAAACAGTCCAAACCGGTCGGCACCTGCTCGCCAAAGGTATCCCGCAGATAACTCCGTGCCATGCGCCAGGGCTGTCGTACCGTTGCGTCCCCTCCAGCCAGCAGCACATTGCGCAGATGCGCTCGCCTCTCAAACCCAGCAAAATCCGCAACCAGGAATTCGCCCCCCCATATGCGGCCGTCCGCTCCATACCCGGTGCCATCGAACGCAACCCCAATCACTTTGCCACGCAGATGATTCTCCGCCATACAACTGGCTACGTGCGCATGATGGTGCTGCACTCCAATTTTTTGCTCAATCGGGGACGACAGAGCCATCCGGCTGCTCGTGTAATTTGGATGCAGGTCATAGGCAACTGCGTGCGGTTCAACCTTAAATAAGTGCTTTGCCTTGGAAAGTGTTTCTTCAAAGAACCGCGTCGTCTCATAATTTTCCATATCTCCAATATGCTGACTAAGGATGGCGTAGCGGCCCTTCGTAAGGCAGAAGGTATTCTTCAACTCGCCACCGAATGCCAGCACCTCCTCCATTGGAGTCTTCAGGTCGATGGCTTGCGGCACAAACCCGCGAGAACGGCGCAGCACCCGTTCCCGTCCGTCAAATGTGCGCACGACAGAGTCATCGACACGCATAGCGATGTCACGGTTGTGCAACAAAAACCAATCCGCGATCCCATCGAGTTGCGCTAACGCCTCAGCATTTGAAATTACAATCGGCTCCTCGCTGAGATTGCCACTGGTCATGACCAGAGCAGGAAATTCACTCGTGGTATCCGGCGAATCGCTGAAAAGCAAATAGTGAAGCGGGGTATACGGCAGCATCACTCCGACTGTGTTGATTCCCGGTGCGATGCCTGACGCCAATTCCTTGTCGGCCCGTCGCGGCAGGACCACAATCGGCCTTCGCAGACGCAACAAAGCCGCTTCATCTGCATTCGACACGTCGCAGAGTTTCCTTACTGCTTCGACATCCCGTACCATCAGGGCAAACGGCTTCGCCGGGCGATGCTTCCGCCTTCGCAACTCCATCACCGCAGCTTCGTTGCTGGCATCGCACGCCAGCAAAAAGCCACCAAGCCCCTTCACGGCGAGGATTTTTCCCTGATGCAGCAGCCTCCTCACTTCATGGAGAATCGGCAGCGACTTCGGCTCCTGAAACTTACAATCAGCCAGAGAGGAGCCTCGTGGAACCAAGGCGAGCGAGGGCCCGCAATCGGCACAAGCATTTGGCTGAGCATGAAAACGGCGGTCAGCGGGATCCTGGTACTCCGTAGCACAAGCGCTGCACATTTTGAACTTCGACATCGTCGTTGTAGCGCGATCATAAGGTATGTCCTGAATGATCGTGTAGCGCGGACCACAGTGGGTGCAGTTCGTGAAGGGATATCCATAGCGACGATTCCGGGAATCCCCAAAGTCACGCCAGCATGCGTCACACGTGCCGGCGTCAGGAGAAATCAGGACAAATTCGCCAGCCTCCTGCCGACTATGGAGGATGGAAAAAGTGCTGTCTCCGCGAACATCGATGCTTGAAACCTCAATATCCGTTACCTCCGCCAGTTGCGGAGGATCCGATCTCAATGCTTCAACAAACCTATGCACCGCAGGTTCCCTACCTTCGATTTCAATCGTTACGCCAGCCGATGAATTGAAGACATAGCCTGCCAGATCAAGAGATACGGCGAGGTTGTACACGAAAGGGCGAAACCCTACACCCTGCACGATACCTCGCACTTGGATGTGCTTTCGCGTCTCGAACGCAGATTTCGTAGTGGCCATAGCCAATTCTGCTCTCAGAAGGCCTTAAGAAATTCCTAGACCTGAAACCGCTGAAAACGGTGCTTTATCGGTTCAACTCTAGCTCATCGTAGCGACGCCATTTGTAGATCGAAATCGATACGATCCAGCTCACAGCAAAAAGACCAATAATGAAATAACCCAGGGTGCCGAAGTTCCCATTCAGTTTGCCAATCAGGCCCCAAAATGCCCCCTGCCCATGGAACTGGCCCGCCAGCAAGCCGAGTGCTTCGATACCTCCGACCAAAACCGCAACCATAGCCGAAACCAGCGTGATGGTCATGTTGTAGTAGAGCTTTCGAATCGGCTTCACATAAGCCCACCCGTACGCACCCAGCATCACAATATTGTCTGTCGTGTCGATCATCGACATGCCGGCGGCGAAAAGTGCCGGGAAAACCAGAATCGCCCACAGCGACAAACCTTTGGATGCTTCGGCGGCTGAAATCCCTAAAACTCCAATTTCTGTTGCCGTGTCGAATCCCAGGCCAAATAGTATACCCAGCGGATACATATGCCAGCTTCGACGGATCATCGCGAACATTGGGCGATACACGCGCGAAAGAAAGCCGCGGCCGCATAACAGCAGGTCTAAATCTTCCTCAACATAGCGCTCTCCGCGGCGAACCCGTCGAAAGGTCAGATAAACCGAGCGGAGCACAACCAGGTTGACAATCCCAATCCCAAACAAAAAAAGTGTCGAAACCGCTGTGCCTACAATGCCGCCGACGTGGCGAACCGCATCCAGTCGATGTTGTAACGAGAGTGTCGTGAAGGCGATGGCGGCAGATCCCAGCACCACAACCGTCGAGTGCCCCAAAGAAAACATAAATCCGACCGCAACCGGACGTTTCCCCTCCTGCATCAGCTTGCGGGTGACATTATCGATCGCCGCGATATGGTCGGCGTCAACGGCATGCCGCAGACCAAAGCTGTAGGCAAGAAATGCAGTGCCGAGAAGAACCGGATAATGGCGAAACGCGAGAATCGCCCACACCCACGCGAGGACATTGAATACCAGCAGAATGCCGTAAATTCCAAGAACCTTGCTTCGAGTTTTAACAGCCCGGTCATCGAGCAAGGCTCGCAGCATAGTTTGCATTATGTCGCTTTTTAGAGATTTGGAACAACCCTGCTCACAAAGTTACCGCGTCGCCCCACTC
>JBDTBI010000038.1:0-4615 GCA_039924215.1 Acidobacteriaceae bacterium | reverse complement strand
GGCCACAGAACATGAGCGCACCCTATACGCTGGAGCGCGAGCAATGGGTACCCGCTCCGCTCGAACAAGTATTTGCATTCTTCTCCGATGCGGAGAATCTGGAGACGCTCACCCCAGAATGGTTGCGCTTTCAAATCCTGACTCCGCGGCCCATTGCATTAGCCGCCGGTGCCCTTATCGACTATCGGCTCCGCTGGCACGGCATTCCTCTTCGCTGGCGGACGGAAATTACGTGCTGGCAGCCTCCCCATCGGTTTGAAGATGTGCAGCTCAAAGGGCCATATCGGTTATGGCATCACACCCATACATTTCAGCGCGTGGACGGTGGAACACGAATCGGCGATGCTGTGCGCTATGCTCTGCCCTTCGGCATTCTTGGCCGCAGCGCACATGCGCTTTCAGTTCGCAGAAATGTCGAGCAGATTTTCGAATATCGTCAGCAGAAAGTTCGAACGCTCTTTGGCGATCGTGGCGGCACGCAATCCAGCCATTCCTGAATCCATGCGGCGTCCGGCCTATTTGCTTCCCACCAGCACGCTCGGACACGTCGCCTGCATCCACGCCTGATAGGTGTTGTCACGGCGCGGATTGAATTTCTCTCCCGGACAAGCCGGGCACCCAACGGCCACGCGCAATTGGTCGCTCCATGATTGTTTCTTATGCGTGTCCGGCTCCCATAGTTCGTCCGCCTCGCTTGCGGTAGATACCAGCGTTACATCCTGATTCCCGCCCACATTTCCCATCCACCTGGCATCTTGCTCAGGGCCCACGGCGCCGGTTGGCAGGTTGCTGCCGCAGTTGCCGCTTTCACCGCCGTCGCTGCAGGTGACGGAGACTTCGCGATCCGAGCTGTTCTTGCTCTTGTGCTTTTTCTTCCGATGCTTCGAGCTACCCGAACCCTCCAGCGCTCCGCCGTTTTCCGCCACCATCGGCAGCACCATCCCCAGTTGCAAAATGGCGTCGGCCTGGCGTGGATGGGTCACCACGGTCAGGCAGGTATCCTGTGTCACTTGCGTTGCGGCGGAATCCGTCGTGACCAGAGAGTCGGTGTAGATGTAGACCTTCCGGATCGGTTTCCCATTCGCGGTGAGAATCATTTGGGAGGAATCTTTCGCCCACGCTGGAGCGGCCGCGACGACCAGCATCAGCGCGATTCCAAACCAGATCGCCCGTACATTCATTGGCGTGTTCGCCATCGCTCTCCACATTCTTCGAGGCATGTCGGGATCCTCCCGCACTGGCGAGTTTATTCTTCCAGTCCCGCCAGAGTTTTGTCCAGGCTCGCAACGTTCTCGACGTTCAGACACGTCCGGCTTGAATCTCCAGCCCGATCGGAATCTCGTGTTCCGCTGGAATCGAGGGAACGCATCAGCCCGCACAGCACCTTGCCCGGACCCACCTCGATGCAATGGGTCACGCCTGCGGCAATCAACTGCTGTTCGCACTCCACCCAACGGACCGCACCCGTTACCTGGCGGATCAGCGCATCCCGCGCCGCATCGCCGGTCGCGACCCAATCGGCATCGACGTTCGATACGACCCGCACCTTCGGATCATGCAATGTCGTTCCGCTCAGATCGCTCGCCAACCGGTCCTGCGCCGGCTGCATCAATGCACAATGGAACGGCGCACTCACCTTCAACATCACGGCACGTTTCGCCCCACGCTCTTTGCATTTCGCGGCGGCCAGTTCCACCGCCGCAGCCGCACCGGAAATCACCGTCTGCTCGGGAGCATTCATGTTCGCCGCCGCAACCACGCCGCCGGATTCCCGCGCTGCATCGGCACAAGCCTCGCTCACAATCGCCGCCGTCATCCCCAGAATTGCCGCCATCGCGCCCACCCCGGCCGGCACGGCTTCCTGCATATAGTGTCCGCGATTCCGCACCGTCCGCACCGCATCGGCAAACGAAAGCGTCCCCGCGGCAACATGCGCCGAATATTCTCCGAGCGAATGACCGGCGGCAAACTGGCAGGCCACGCCGCGTTCCGCCAGCACGCGCATCACCGCCACGGAAACCGTCAGAATCGCCGGCTGCGTATGTTCCGTCAGCCGCAGGTCTTCTTCGGGCCCGTCAAAGCACAGCTTGGAGAGGGAAAATCCCAGCGCATCGTCGGCTTCCTGAAACACCGCGCGCGCAGCCGGGAAAGCATCGTGCAATTCGCGTCCCATACCGACGGCCTGCGACCCCTGGCCGGGAAAGAGAAATGCAATTGTTTTCGGAAGATTGGAAGGATTGGAAGAAAGGATTGGAGTACTCATAGCAAAGAATGATTGAAAGCGAAGCGCATCGGGAATGCAAGTAAAATTCGAAGCTGGAACCGTCGGCGCTCTTGAGTCTGCCTACTCCACCACCGGGGCTGCGGCGGAACCCCCAGTAGCCACAGCAAAGGAATCAGTGACTGCCGCCGACGGGACAGAGGCTGCCGCAGCGGACGAAATCACGCCCTGCTCAATGCTGGCATTCAGGTTGGCCTGCGAAAATTCAGCGGCTACGCGGATTCCATTCATAATGGCGCGATCGTTCGACGAGCCATGGCCCACGATGCACACTCCGCGCACACCCAGCAGCGGAGCGCCGCCGTATTCCGACTGATCCAACCGCTTCTTAAAATCATTGAAAGCTTTGCGCGAAAGCAGCGCGCCCACCTGCGCCGTCACGGTCGAAGTCAGGGATTCCCGCAGCGACTCTCGCACCAGCCGCGCCAATCCCTCGGACGTTTTCAGTGCCACATTGCCCATAAATCCATCGCAGACCACTACGTCGGCGTGGCCGTTATAAATATCGCGGCCTTCGACATTGCCCAGAAATCGAATCGGTAATCGCTGCAGCAACGGAAACGCTTCCCGCGTCAGCTCATTGCCTTTACCTTCTTCTTCCCCAATCGACAACAGGCCCACGCGCGGGCGATCGATCTTCAGCACCGTGCGGGCGTACATCTCACCCATTAACGCAAATTGTTCCAGATTTTTCGCTCTGCAATCGACATTCGCGCCCACGTCCAGCAGCAGGCACGGCTTGCCGGTACTGGTCGGCAGAACCGCCAGCAGCGCCGGACGATCGACACCCGGCAGCATGCCCAGCACCATCTTCGCCGTCGTCATGGCAGCGCCCGTGTTACCGGCCGTCATAAATCCGGAGACGGCACCCTCGCGCACCAGCTTCAGGCCCACGCGCATGGAGGAGTCACGCTTGGCGCGGACTGCATGCACGGCCTTTTCATCCATGCCAATCGCTTCGCTGGCCTGGACAATTTTAATGGGAAGATGACGAGCGCCGACGCGGTGCATTTGCTTGGCCAGCAAGGGCCGCAACGTGCGCTCCGGGCCAATCAAGTGGACCCTGACCTGGAGTTGCCGGCACGCCAGAATCGCGCCGCGAATTTCCGGCTCCGGCGATTTGTCGGAACCCATGGCGTCGAGTGCGATGTCGATCAACATGGGAGCCTGCAGCTATTTCTTTTCCTTGGTTGCGATCGCCAGAACTTCACGGCCCTTGTAGGAGCCGCACTTGGGGCATGCATGGTGAGGCAGCTTGCGCTCGTGGCAGTTCGGGCATTCCGACAGCGACTGCGGCGTGAGGAAGTCGTGGGAACGGCGCTTTGCGGTGCGCTGTTTGGAATGGCGTCGTTTCGGATTCGGCATGGAAATTCCCTTTCCCCGTCCTTCCGGGCTCTCTCGCGTCTCACGCCGCAATGCGGCGGTTGTTTCGTAGAGAGTTCCGAATGCGGGTCAACAATCTTGAAATGTGTGGCTTACCCTGTCTGTGCACCGCGTCCAGCCGCAATTCCTTGAGCCCAAATTACTTGACACCAAGTTTCTTGAGACCAAGTCCCTTGAGAGACGACCAGCGCGGATCTGCCGAAGTCGTCGCGCACTCGCAGGGATCCGTATTGCGGTTCCGGCCACATTCCGGGCACAAGCCTTTGCAATCTTCTCGGCAAAGGATCTTGGCTGGAAGCGCCAGAAGGATCTGCTCGCGCAGCACATCTTCAAGCAATAAACCGTCTCCTTCATAGTAGCCGATTTCGGTCTCAGATGTGGAAATAGAGCGGTCGGAGTTGTCCTGATCGGCCCCGCTGGGACGAAATATCAGGTCAAAACTGGTCTCAACCGCCTGCTCCACCGGTTCCAGGCAGCGGGCACAGGCGACCTTCACATGGGTCTCGAGCGAGGCGCGCACCCGGATGTCCACGACAATGTCGTGGGCGCTGCGGTGTTCTTTCAGCAGGTCGGCGCGGCCGGCGGTGTGCAGCACCCCCACCTGACGCATATCTTCAACAAAATCAATGCTTCCCGGAGCAAGAGATTCATCAAAATCGATGGCCTGCCGTTCAAGATCGGCAACGAGGAACTGCATCGCGATGCCTCCAGGCAAAATTAGAATTGGGCCGCGTACCAGCAAATCCAGCCGCAGCCCTCTTCTTCGAGACTAAAGTGCACTGCACCGCCCGTCAAACATTCGGACCCCCACATTGCGAGGAATCGACAAAATGCGAGTTACTCGTGGTGTGGGCGGGGAGACATGGGAGCGATCACTTCACGCCGCAAAGTAACTTAGCGATCTCCAGGCTGATGGGCTGCTCAGTCTCGATCTCTACAAAGAGATACTGT
>JBDTBI010000037.1:0-10246 GCA_039924215.1 Acidobacteriaceae bacterium | reverse complement strand
ATTACGACACGATCATGCAGCGGCGTCAGAGACGTAGCTGCCGTAGATTTTGCAGTTGCCATAACACGTTTCTCCTTATTCTTTGCGATTGCGTTCCTGTACCTGCGGATTCAGTTCCGCGGGATGCAGCGGAACCGATCCTTTCAAGCTGTGCTTAAAAATGCTTGTAAGCAATTAGCACTCTCTGCCTACGAGTGCTAGATTAGGCTTTGCGGGAATCTCCTGTCAAGGTGTTCCGGATAAATATTAGCGTATGTCACTAAGATTACTTTCGTGCGTCGATAATATGTGTGGACTGGCCCAAAGCTCCTCCCGATCTGCTTTCGGCTCTCTCAGTCAGACCGGGGGGCCGGAGCGATTCCCGGTTCCAGCGAACAACCCCGTGATGGGGAGGCTGACCATGGCTTGATGCGCCAAACTCCTAGACCGTTTTCCGTGGACGGGCGAGCGAGGTAAAATCAGCCTATGCGTAGATCGCTGGATTTCCGGTTGACATCCCGGTTGACAATAGTTGGTTTGCTTCTTGCGGCGCTGTTTGTTCCTCCCTCAACCTATGCGTCCCGTTACAGGAAGTACAAGCCGCCGCCGCCCATGGCGACGCTTGACGTTACCGTGCTGCGAGCAGCAGACGGAAAACCTTTGGAGAACGTGGCCGTAGTCTTTCATCCTGTGCGGGGCACAAAGGATGAGGGGAATATGGAATTGAAGACGAACGCGGAGGGGAAGGCATCCCTGACCATCGTTCCGATCGGTTCTGAGGTGCTGGTACAGGTCATCGCGCCGGGCTATCGAACGTTTGGCAAGAAATACGATGTTCCAACCAGTAAAAAGTCGATCACGATCAAGATGCTGCTGCCAAACCAACAGTACTCCGTGTATAAGAAATCCAATTCAAATACCGACGCGGAGAACAATACACCCCATACGCAAATGGGCCATGCCGCACCTGCGGACAGCCCCTTATTAACGCCACCACAGAAAAAAGAATGACGGCTCAGGCGAGACCGGACGGGGCAATTCTTCTTTGATGTTGAGTGAACAAGCCATGCATTTGCTGAATGGGAAGGTCGTGCTGGTCACAGGCGCAGCGCGCAGGATCGGCCGCACCCTGGCCCAGACTATGGCCGATGCGGGAGCGGATGTTGCCATCACCTACCGGAACTCCGATGCGGCTGCGCAAGCGACGTTGCGGGAGTTGACGGCTTCCGGTCAGCGATCTTTGGCGTTGCGTTGCGATGTGCGCGATCCGGAGTCGGTGCGTACCTCCGTGGCGGCTGTACTTGACGAGTTCGGCCGGTTGGATGTGCTGATCAACAATGCGGGCATCTTTGCGACTGCGCCACTGGAGTCGATTACAGTCGAAGACTGGGATGCCATGTACGAAACCAATACGCGTGGCGCGTTCCTGATGGCGAAAGCGGCGTTTCCGCACCTGAAGGCCAGTCATGGCCGCATTATCAATATCGGTTCTCTGGGAGGTTCCCATCCCTGGGCGACGCACGCCCATTACTGCACGTCCAAAGCGGCACTGCATATGTTGACGCAAGCCATGTCGAAGGCATTCGCGCCGGAGATCAGCGTAAATTGCGTTGCACCGGGCATGATCGTGAACGGTGAAGGCCACCCAGACTACGCGCATTTTGCTGCCAAGACTCCGATGCTTCGCAACGGCAAGCCGGAAGAGGTGGCGGCAGCTGCTTTGTTCTGTGCGACAGGCCCACCTTTCATTACGGGTCAAATTCTCGGTGTGGACGGCGGGCTTGGTTTGTAGGCGGCGCTGGAATCGAGCCCGGAACTATGTGATTCAGACCCCCAACTCACCGCACGTCATCCTGGCAAACATTTCTTCCTTGCTGTAATACCCCACATTTACAATGGCTCAGCTTGCCTACAACCCGGTAAGCAGGCAACGCGTACCTCGTAGAGGTCTCGAATGTTCTTGAAGCGTCGTGCAACGATTTGTGGTATCGCCCTCCTTGTATTCTTTTTTTCGATTTGCCCTCAAGTCATCTGTCAGTCTTCCCAACCATCAAGTGACGTTCAGCCAGCCACGGAGACCGCCCCAGTCATGGTCGATGGTAAGGCCATCTTCGATGTGCCCGGCTTATTATCGTTTCCGGCGAAGGAGCGGGCGGCCGCCATTAGCGCCAGGATCGAGAAGCTGTCAAAAAATGTGACTGCCAAGGAAAAGTCTCTGTCCGTCGTCGATGCTGAAGGACATACAGACATCGGAGCCGACGACCTGATTGTGATGAGCGTTACGGATCAGGATGCAAAAGTGGCCGGTATGTCTCGTCACGCGCTTGCTTCGATCGACGCACAACGAATCAGCTCCGCACTGGCCACTTTGCGCAAGGAATATAGCTTGAAGAGCCTCATGCTAGGCGGCGTCTATGTCGTCGTTGTTACTGCTTTCCTGTTTTTGATACTTTGGCTGCTAAGATTTCTGTTTCCGAAGCTGTATAAAAAGCTCGACTCTTGGCGCGGCAGGCGTATCCCTTCTTTAAGAATTCAGAAATATGAACTCCTCCCATCCGACCGAATCGCGGATTTTGCGATCGAGCTGGCAAGGCTCCTGCGGCTCGCCGTTCTGGTGGTTGTCGTCTATTTTTATGCATCGTTGGTCCTCGGTTTTTTCCCATGGACGCGCGGCTATGCGGGGATACTTGTCGGCTATGTACTCTCTCCGTTGAAATTGGTTGGCAGGGAATTCATTGCCTATCTGCCGAATGTGTTTTTTATTGCCGTGGTCGTCCTGGTGTCCTACTACGTCATTCGGTTTACCCGGACCATCTTCGGAGAGATTGGCAAGGGAACAATCACCCTGTCCGGGTTCCACGATGCGTGGGCAGAACCCACCTACAAAATTGTCCGGTTTCTTATCCTGGCCCTTACTGCGATCGTGATTTTTCCCTATTTGCCCGGAGCAAAATCGCCGGCATTCCAGGGCGTATCTATTTTTCTCGGCGTCCTTTTTTCTCTCGGGTCGACGTCCGCAGTGGCCAATGTGGTGGCCGGAATCATTCTTACGTATATGCGTGCCTTTAAGGTTGGAGACCGGGTAAGAATTGCCGATACGGTGGGAGACGTCATCGAGGAGTCGCTGCTGGTGACGCGTATCCGAACGATCAAGAATGTAGAAATCACCATCGCGAATTCCATGGTGCTGAACAGTCACATCATCAATTTCAGCGCCTCGGCGCAGCATGAAGGGTTGATCCTGCACACTACGGTTACGATCGGTTACGATGCTCCCTGGCGTACGGTGCATCAACTCCTTATCGACGCAGCTTCTGCGACCGAACACATCCTAAAGGAGCCTCGGCCTTTTATACTGCAGACCGCTCTTGATGATTTTTACGTTCACTATGAATTGAACGCGTTTACCAATCAGCCGAGTCAGATGGCCAATATCTACTCCGATCTTCATGAGAGGATTCAGGACAAATTCTTTGAGGCGGGAGTAGAGATTATGTCTCCCCACTTCACGAATGTTCGGGATGGAAACCGGGTCGCGATTCCGGATGAATATTTGCCGAAGGAGTATGCCGCTCCTTCCTTCCGCCTCGGGTTGGACAATATCCTCGGCGGAATCAAGAATCCCACCAAGACCAGTGATTTGTAGTGAACCTACTATCCTGCTTCACGGCCCTTGCGCAACTCGCTGCTGGGTGAACGTGTCTGGGACCGGATATTTGGGGCCGGAGTTGTGCGGTCGCCGCGGTAGCATGTCGACTTGTATCAGATCCCATTCTGCTTTTACCCGTGCGTGCGGAGACCAAGGGACAGGTGGAAGAGCAGTAGCGTGCGGTCAGCGAATTCCTTATTCCAGCAATCGATGAATCTCTGGCGTCAGCGTCGTCCGGGTGCATTCCAGAATCCCAATCGTAATGGGGAGGCGAAAACGGCGGGGGCCGGCGCTGCCCGGATTGAAGAAGAGAACGCCATCTGTCGATGAGAACTCCGGCTGGTGCGAGTGGCCGAAGATTACAGCTACGATTCCTGCGGCTTGCGGGTTCAGGTCGAGGTCTTCTCGACGATGCACCAGGTACAGGAGCTTGCCTTCGAGTTCCACAGCGTTGGTTATGGGTAACGCACCGCACGCACCTGCGTGGTCGACATTGCCGCGAACCGCGGTTACGGGAGCGATCTTTCGCAACGCGTCGAGCATCGCGTCCTCGCCCACATCGCCAGCATGCAGGATATGGGCACATCCTTCGAGTGCCTGCAAAGCTTCTGGTCGCAGAAGCCCATGCGTATCCGAAATAACGCCAACTCGCATGGCATTCCTCTCCGCGTCAATAATTTTTGCTTCAATAATTTGCGCTGACGCCCACGGCCACTCGTGTACGCGGATCGAGCTGGTCCCGCAGGCTGTCGCCGATGAAGTTGAACGACATCACAGCCAATATGATGGCGATGGCAGGGAAGATAACCATGTGCGGCGCGTCGAAAAGATGCGCGCGTGCGTCATTCAGCATCACTCCCCAGCTGGGCATGGGAGCGGGAACGCCGAGGCCGAGAAAACTGAGGGTGGCTTCGGCAAGGATGGTGCCGGCCATTCCAATGGCCGCCTGGACCAGCACCGGCTGAATGATGTTCGGCAATATGTGGCGGGTCAAGATGCGAAGGTTCGTGGCTCCCATGGCACGCGCGGCCTCAACGAATTCTCGTTCGCGCATCACCAGTACCTGGGCCCGTACCAGCCTTGCGTAGCCCACCCATCCGGTAATCGAAAGGGCGAGAATTAAGTTCGTCATACCTGGGCCCAGGAATGCCACCAGGGCAATGGCGATCAGGATGCCGGGTAATGCCATAAAGGTGTTCATGATGAAAATGTTCAGGAAACCATCGAGCCAACCGCCATAGTATCCGGCGATCGATCCAAAAATCAGACCAAAAAAGAGCGCGATGCTGACCACAGAAGTCGAGATGAAGAGTGAGATGCGAGTTCCGAAGATGACTCGCGACAGAATGTCGCGACCCAACTCATCCGTGCCGAACCAATGGCTGGCCGAGGGGGGCTGCAGGCGGGCATACAAGTGGATGGCGGCTGGGTCAAAGGGCGCGATCCAGGGGGCAAAGACTGCGAGCACAACGAATATCACTAGCAACACAATTCCGAAGATCGCGAGTGGCTGAAGGGGTAATGACCGCATCCAAGTGATTGTAATTGAAAGCGCAGGTTGCCCCGGGAGCGAAATAGCAACAGCAGGAGAACAGAAGCGTTCTTGACACTCACAAGAAAAGCGAAAAGGTGAGATTCCGGTGGTATCGTAAAAATATTAATTCCATGAATCTCGATGAGAGCGGCGAGTGGCAGGTGAATGTGCCGAGCAAGAAAAATTCTAGGCGTCTTCCTGATATCCGTCTGGGTTTGCATTGAACCGCTTTTCAGCAGTTTGTATTTGGGGCCGAACAGGACGCGCGCGTGATTGATTGGCAACAACAGATTCTTATCGTCTCCCCGTTCTTTTACCCAGAGTTGATTTCCACGGGAAAAGCGAACAAGCATCTTGCGGAGGCGTTTGTGGCGGAAGGTCACGGGGTCACCGTGGTCTGTTCCCATCCGCTGTACCCGACGTGGATACCTCAGTCCAGTGATGCGGAGATTCCGGGCATCACCATCCTGCGCGGCGGCGCGGGCATCCGCTATCCCAAAGCCATGCCCCTGCGGCGACTGGTGCTGGAAGCATGGTTTGCGTTGTTCGCTGCACGTAAAGTGTGGCGCCTGCAAAAACAAACAGATGTGGTGGTCAGTATTCTTCCACCGAGCTTGTTTGTTCTGTTTCTGCACGCTCTGCTGCCGAAACGGGTTCGGCGAGTGGCGGTCATTCATGACTTGCAAGGGGTTCTGGCACGACAGGAAAAGGGTCTTATCCGTCGGGCCATCGCTCAGATGGTGTATGCCGTCGAAAGCCGCGTCTTTCGATCCCAGGATTTGTGCATCTTTTTTTCAGAAGACATGGCGCGAGTTGCACAGCGATCCTATAAGCTCGATTCCGCAAGAATTGCGGTGCAGTATCCATCCATCACGCTGCTCGAAGCAGTCAGTGAGCCTGTCCCCAATCGTCTGGAGACGTTGTTTCCTCCAGAAAAACTACATGTGGTGTACTCCGGCGCGCTCGGTTATAAGCAAAACTCTCAGCAGTTGGTTGCACTTTTACAGGCTGCGGCGGAACGATATCCGAATGTTGCGTTCCATGTTCTTTCCGGTGGTCCATTCTTTGACGAGCTAATGAATGAATATGAGCGCAAGCCTGGCTCGCGTGTGCAGTTCCATCCCTTGGTGGCCGAACAGGACCTGGCCGAGCTGTACGCGCGGTCGGCGATCCAGGTGATTCCGCAGGCGGAAGGCACAGAGAGTGCGGCGCTACCCTCAAAGCTGCCAAATCTGCTGGCTGCGGGAGTGCATCTGCTTGCCATCTGCAGTGCTGGCAGTGAAGTAGAACGACTGATTCGCATGGCCGGAACTGGTACCATTGCAACCCGCTGGGACCAGGAATTGTTTTTGAAACGTATGGATGAAGCTTTGGAGATTGTGCGACTGGAACCCGCGTCGGTACGGCGGGCACGCGTTGCACCCATACTGGATCAATTTTCCATTACGAATATGGTGCGGCTGGCGACGGGAGAAAAGGCCATCGCGGAAGCCGCAATGGCAATGGAGCGCGAAACGGTTAGGGAAGTCGTGGCAGAAGCAGTGACGGAAGCGGTGGCGGTCCAAAGTGAGGCTCGTTAGATGAAGGTTGGATCATCGACATGAACCTTCGGACGTGCGTTATTTTTGGAGGTACAGGGTGCATCGGTACCCACGTCGCCAAGCACCTGCTGGAATATACTCAGGTGGAACGTATCTACCTGGCGGATATTCGTCCAATTCGGAATGAAGGGTACGCGACATCCCTGACGCGTTGGACGGAGTCGGTGGACGGGATGCCGCCGCGAGTGATGTATGTAGCGTGCGATGTTCGTCTGCCTCTGGACACAGTTCCACTGCCGCAGCAGGCCGACCTGATCGTGAACCTGGCCGCAGTGCATCGAGAGCCGGGACATGCCGCCAACGAATATTACGAAACCAATCTTCCCGGCGCGGAGCATATCTGCGCTTACGCCACTCGCGCCAATTGCCTGCACGTGATTTTTACCAGTAGCATTTCGCCGTATGGCTCCAGCGACGCCGTCAGAAATGAGGATTCACTGCCGATTCCGGAGACGGCCTATGGCGGGTCCAAGCTGGTGGCGGAAAAAATTCACGCTGCATGGCAGCATACAAACCCCGATCGACGGCTGATCGTGCTGCGTCCCGGCGTGGTGTTTGGGCCTGGAGAACATGCCAATGTCGCCCGGTTAGCGCGCAGCCTCGCCTACGGCTACTTTGTCTACATGGGGAACCGCGCTACACGCAAGGCTGGTGTTTATGTGAAGGAACTGTGCCACGTGATGCAGTTTGCTCTTGAATATCAGGAGCAAACCGGCAAGCCAGTTTTATTGTGGAATGTTTCCATGGATCCACCGCCGACACTGGAACAATTTGTGAGTGCGATTTGCCGCGCCAATGGATTTCGAGAGCCTCGCTGGGGCGTGCCGCGCAATCTGCTGGTGGCCGCATCGTACCCGGTTGCAGGGATCGCTCAATTATTTGGAATTCAAACGTCTGTGAATCCTGTGCGGATGAGGAAAGTCTCCCAATCCACGTATATTGAACCGCGGAGGTTGCGCGAGGCAGGCTATCGGTTTCGGTACACATTAGAGCAGGCAATTACGGATTGGAAACAGGATGCCCCAGAGGATTTCCATTCGCGGAGAAGGATAAATTCAGGCCCCTCTTGAAGGTCATGATTCGATGATGATGCAAGCTGAAAATTTGGGGAGTGCAAACGCCATGCGCCCGGCCAGCCGGGTGTTTGTTGCTGGGCATCGCGGTTTGGTGGGTTCGGCGATCTGCCGCCAACTGACAGCCGCCGGTTACCACCATTTGTTACTGCGAACGAGCCGGGAACTGGATTTGGCCGATCGCAGCGCTGTTTGGAACTTCTTCAAAAGTGAGCATCCGGAATATGTGGTTTTGGCTGCGGCCAAGGTTGGCGGGATCCATGCCAACCAAACCTATCCAGTGGATTTCATCCGGGACAATCTTCTGATCCAGTCGAATGTAATTGATGCCTGCTACGAATTTGGGGTGACGCGCCTGCTGTTTTTAGGCTCCAGTTGCATTTATCCAAAGCTATGCCCACAGCCGATTCGCGAAGAATATTTACTGACTGGGCCGCTCGAACCAACGAATCGCCCCTATGCAGTGGCCAAGATTGCGGGTATTGAGCAATGCTTCGCCTATAACCGTCAACACAAGACACAATTTCTCGCGGCCATGCCGACCAACCTTTATGGGCCCGGCGACAATTTCGATTTGGCGAACTCGCATGTTTTACCGGCGCTGCTCCGCAAAGTTGCGATGGCCAAAGCAGCAGGCTCTCCACAAGTTGAGGTGTGGGGCACCGGCGCTCCACGAAGAGAATTTCTGTATAGCGACGATTTGGCGGAGGCCTGCATCTTTCTGCTGCAACTTCCTGATGACAGGTTTGCGAGTCTGCTACGGGAGGATGAACCGCCTTTGGTGAATATTGGGGCGGGAGAAGATATCAGCATCCGCGAACTGGCAGAGTTGATTTGCGACATCCTGGAATATCGCGGATCACTGACATTTAATACGGCGCAGCCGGACGGCACTCCCCGAAAGCTGCTGGATAGCAGCCGAATACGGGCGCTGGGCTGGAAACCGAAAGTCAGCCTGGACGATGGGATCCGGCGCACAGTTGCGGCAGCTAAAAGCGTACTCGATTCTGCTCGCGTATAAAATCGCGCAGACGGGTTCGCTTGCACAGAAGATTGAGAGAGTATGTCATGCATTTCACGACGAAGACTTTGATCCTGGCAGCGTTTCTTTCCGCACAGATTTTCTCGGTGCAAGCGCAAAGCGAACCGCCAGCCCCGACTATGGCGCCAACGGAGCGTACCGCGGCAGCCAGCCTGCTGCAGGCTACGAATCAAGATCGATCCGCGCAAGGTCTGCCAATTCTGCATCCGGATCCAATGCTGACGAGGGCCGCGTGGGAACATGCGCAGCGCATGGTCGCCTCCGGAACGCTTTCACATCAGCTCCCGGGTGAGCCGGACCTGATTTTCCGCGTCCAGAACGCGGGTTTGCGTTGCAGCACGGTGGCCGAAAATGTTGCGGAGGCTCCGACTTCAGGGCAAATTAACGACGAATGGATGCACTCACCGTTGCATCGTGCCAACCTGTTGGATCCGCGCGTCAATATTGTGGGGATTGCCATCGTGCGGCAACATGGCGAGCTCTACGCAGTGGAAGATTTTGCTCGGGCGGTGGTTGCGCTCACGCTCTCTCAGCAGGTGAGCCAGGTGGTAACGCTGCTTGATTCGCGCGGGCTGCACGCACGGGGCGATCAGGCTTTGGCGGGAAGCTATTGCAATTCCAACCACGCTCAGACTTCCCCGCTTCCAAAGCTCATCACGCAGTACAGCACTGTCGATTTGAGTCGATTGCCGGGGCGCGTCCAGACGGGAATTGCGGAGGGAACGTACCGCAAGGCCGTCGTGGCGGCGTGCAATCCCGCGAACCGGAACGGCTTCACCGCCTATCAGATGGTCATTCTGCTGTATTGACGGGACTGACTCAGGAGGCAGGCGCTGTTGGTTCCATGGCCAGCATATTGTTGAAGCGGTTGAAGTAGTTGAACAATCCAATGGCCGCCATGAGCTCGACAATCTCACCCTCAGAATAGACCTCGCGCACTTCGTGCCATTGTTCATCGGTGAGGGGCGCTTCATTGCGAGTCATCCACTCCGCGAGGCGCAGCGCGACTTTTTCTGCCGGAGTAAAGTCGTCTCGCTCTGCATAATCGGCCAGTTGAACCAACTGGTCCTCGTTCCAGCCGAGCTTCTTGCAGATGCGCGAGTGAGAGGCGAGGCAGTAGTCGCAATGGTTCAACTGAGACGTGCGCACGATGGCAAGCTCCTTTAGCTTGAGCGGCAGAGTGCCCGTGTGCAAAATCGCTTCAAAATGCGCGATCATCGTCTCCAAAATCTCAGGACGGTGCGCCACCGTACGAAACATGTTCGGAACGTTTCCGCGCTGCTGCATGTACCGGTCGTAGATTGCGCCCGTCTCGGCGACCACTTCATTGCGGGACAAACGTGAAATTCTTGGTGTAGTCGTTGGCAT
>JBDTBI010000036.1:0-3741 GCA_039924215.1 Acidobacteriaceae bacterium | reverse complement strand
CGCTCAGACATTCGCGTCTGACCTACGCTATAGTCACGCATCTCTCATGCACGCATGTCGAACTGATCCTGGATTCAAACCGATCTTCGATTTGAACAGGTCTTCGACTTGAACAGATCCAGGACTCACCTGATTCTTTTATGTCTCTTTCCGAGCCGGACTGGTAGGATGCTTGGCAACTCTGCTACGCGGATAGACTTCTAAGGGAACTGCCCCCATAGCGGTAATCATCATTCTTTTCAAAAACAAGGAGCTTCCAAATGAAAGGTTTTCGAGCTTTTATTCTGCGCGGCAATGTCGTGGATCTGGCAATTGCCGTTGTCATTGGCGCAGCATTTACCGGGGTCATAAATTCGCTGGTAAAAGATATCATCAACCCTTTGATATCGGCGATCGTCGGCCAGCCGAATTTTTCCCATCTTGTCGCGCATGTGAATGGCGGGGTGATAACGTACGGCAATTTCCTGAACGCAATCATTGCATTCCTGATTGTGGCCTTTGTCATTTATTACGGTGTGGTCCTACCGGTTAGCAAGCTCATGGCCAAATTCATGAAGCCAGTGCCCGCCGAGCCACCAGCCACGAAAACGTGCCCGCAATGCTTAAGCGACATTCCGGCGGCAGCCACCCGTTGTTCCCACTGCGCGCAGCTTGTCGCATAAAGTTCCGTGAAGATACGTCGATATTTCATGGTATCCAAAGAAGTTCATGGGAATCGCTCTGTATATTGTGTCGAGATTTCCGCAAATGAATTCGCGGTGAGGAGTGCAACAAATTAGAATAGTGACAGTGACTCAACCCCAGAGGTGCCTGTGAAAGAAACACGCGATAACTTCGAAATGCGCACGCTCCCTATGATGCCGATCCGCGATATGGTCATCTTTCCTTACATGATGACGCCGTTTGTCGTTGGCCGCGAATCCAGCGTGCGCGCTTTGGAAGAGGCTCTTACCGGAGATCGCAAAATCTTTCTGGCCACGCAGCATGACGCCGGACAGGACGAACCCTCCCAGAAAGATATCTTCACGACCGGCACCATCGGCAACATCGTGCAGAGCGTAAAAATGCCCGATGGCAACATCAAGGTTCTCGTCGAAGGAATCGAGCGCGCCAAAGCCACAGAAATTGTCGATACAGATGGGTTCTTCGTGGCCACGCTGCGGGTCAGCACCGTGCAAATAGAGGTGAACAAGGAAATTGAGCAGGTCATGCAGCAGGTTGCCGGCTTATTTGAGCAGTACGTCAAATTGCAGCAGACCCTCAATCTTGAAACGGTAGCCGCCGCAATCCGCATGGAAGAACCCGGCAAGCTCGCAGACACCATTGCTGCCAACCTGCAATTGCCCATTGAAGAGAAGCAGATGCTTCTCGACATCTTCGACCCGGTGGATAGGCTGAACAAGCTCGTTGGGATTCTGGAGATTGAAATTGAAAAGCTGAACATGGATCGCAGCGTACAGTCGCGCGTCAAGCGCCAAATGGAGCGCGCCCAGAAAGAGTATTACCTCAACGAGAAAATCAAGGCGATTCAGAAGGAGCTTGGCCGCGGTGAGAAAAGCGAATTCGATGAGCTGAAGAAGAAGATTGAATCGGCTGGCATGCCTAAGGACGTATTTGAAAAAGCCATGCTGGAGCTGAAAAAGATGGAGGCGATGCCTCCCATGTCTGCCGAATCCACCGTGTCCAGAAACTATCTGGACTGGATGCTGGCGGTTCCCTGGAAGAAAAAATCAAAAGAGATTCGTTCCATCGACCACGCGGAAAAAATTCTGAACACCGACCATTACGGCCTGGAGAAAATCAAAGACCGCATTCTGGAGTTTCTCGCCGTTCGCCAATTAGTCAAGAACCCGAAAGGCTCGATTCTCTGCTTTGTCGGACCTCCAGGCGTCGGGAAAACGTCGCTGGGAATGTCGATCGCGAAAGCCACAGGGCGGAAATTTGTGCGCATGTCACTAGGCGGCGTGCGAGATGAGGCCGAGATTCGCGGCCACCGCCGGACCTACATTGGCGCCATGCCAGGACAGATCCTCCAATCGATGAAAAAAGCCGGCACCAGGAATCCGGTATTCATGCTGGATGAAATCGACAAAATGGCGTCGGATTTTCGTGGCGACCCCGCCTCGGCCCTGCTGGAAGTGCTGGATCCGGAACAGAACGGGACCTTTCAGGACCACTATCTGGACGTGGAATACGACCTTTCGCAGGTGCTTTTTGTGGCCACGGCCAACGTGCTGCATACGATTCCGGCCGCCTTGCAGGACCGCATGGAAATCCTGCGACTGCATGGCTACACGGAAGATGAGAAGGTTGAGATCGCCAAGCAATATCTCGTGCGCAAGCAGCGGCAACAGAGCGGACTGAGCGAAAAAAATCTGGGGTTCAGCGATGAGGCACTGCAGCAGGTGATTCGGTGCTACACGCGGGAAGCAGGCGTGCGCAATCTGGAACGCGAAATCGGTAATGTTTGCCGTAAGGTCGCGCGCCGCATCGTGAAAAACGGAGCCAAGCACAAGGAAGAGATCACAGCCGCCAACCTGCAGGAGTTCTTAGGGCTGCCCAAGGTTCGCCACTCCCAGGTTCATGAGCAGAATGAGATCGGCCTGGTCACAGGGCTGGCCTGGACCGAAGTGGGCGGCACCATCCTCTCAACGGAGGTTCAGGTGTTGGATGGCAAGGGTAAGCTGACACTGACCGGGCAATTGGGCGAAGTGATGCAGGAGTCGGCCCAGGCGGCTCTTTCCTACATCCGTAGCCGCGCCCACCATCTCGGGCTGGGACGTGACTTTTACCGCAGTCTGGACATCCACATCCACGTACCGGAGGGCGCCATCCCCAAGGACGGTCCCTCCGCTGGCATAACGCTGGCGACCGCACTGGCCAGCGCTCTAACCCGAATTCCTGTCCGCCGGGATGTGGCCATGACCGGCGAAATCACCCTGCGCGGCAAGGTCTTGCCGATCGGCGGCTTGAAAGAAAAGTTGCTGGCGGCCCATCGCGCCGGTGTGTTTGAGGTCATTATCCCCGCAGAGAATAAGAACGATCTGGCGGAAGTCCCGGAGAACCTCAAGTCCAGCATGAAGCTACACTTTGTCGATCAGATGGATGAAGTTTTGAAGATCGCGCTGGAAGGGCCGCTACCGGAGATTGGCCCGGATACTTCCGGCATGATGCCTGGCGTTGCTGCACCCTCAAGCTCGATTGAAAACATCGCGCAGCAATAACTTCTTCTAAGCGTCGTGAATATCATGTTTGCGTGCCATCATGACTCCGTCAGCAATCGTCAGAAGGCTGGCTTGCACGCGGTCATCATGACAGATTTTCTCATTGAGTGAATGCAGAATGCGGGCAATCTTGTCGGTGGTATCGGGATCCGCTACCTCGCCCCGCCACAACATGTTATCCAGGAGAATCAGTCCACCTGGGCGCACTAACTGCAGGCAAAGTTCATAATAGGTATCGTAATTCGACTTGTCCGCATCGATGAAGGCGAAATCAAACGATCCAGCGCCATCTTCCTTCAAAAGCTTTTCCAGGGTCTCGATTGCAGGGCCAAGCCGCAGCTCGATTTTTCCGTCGAGCCCCGCTTCCTTCCAATAGCGCCGAGCGATGCTGGTCCACTCTTCACTTGAATCGCAACAAATCAACTGCCCGTCTTCCGGAAGCGCCGAAGCCACGGCCAGCGAGCTATAGCCGGTGAAGGTACCGATTTCGAGGGCGCGTCTGGTTCCGCTCAGTCGC